>DWVA01000152.1 GCA_019120475.1 Candidatus Blautia intestinipullorum
ATAGTCTTTTTCATTTCAACTGACAATTCGTTTACTTCATCCTTTCTTTGCTATAGCATTGTAAAAAGAAATATTTTAGCGTATAATAAGAAAAGAGGATCTCACTTTTTGACTTATTTATCAATACTGCCCAAACAGCAGAAAAAGGGGGTTAAAGATGAAAAAACACAAAAATAAACTGGCCACTTTTGTGGTTTTGTTTGCTATAGCAACAGCAGTCATCCATATTATCAATAAAATTATCGCTGCGTCTGCTGTTCTAAAAGAAATGCTGGATACTGACAGAAGAAATTATTATAAATGGCGTTTTGGTGAAATTTATTATACAAAAAAAGGAAAAGGAAGCCCGGTACTTCTGATCCATGATCTTCTTCCCGGTTCTTCCGGATACGAGTGGAATAAAGTAGAAGAAGCCCTTGCACTGGAGCATACGGTATATACCATAGATCTTCTCGGCTGCGGCCGTTCGGAAAAACCAGGGATCACTTATACCAACTTTGTCTATGTGCAGGTTATCTGTGATTTTATCAGAAATGTGATCGGAGAAAAAACAGATGTGATCGCCAGCGGTTTTTCCGGTTCCTTTGTGATCATGGCCTGCCGCAACGAACACAGTTTATTTAACAGGGTTATGCTTGTGAACCCTCCTGCTCCCGGAAGTCTGCAGAAGATGCCCGGAAAAAAAGAAAAGCTTCTTAAATATTTTCTTGAAATTCCTGTGTTCGGCACACTTGTATATCATATTGCCGTATCAAGAGAGGCTGTACAGAATTTCTTTATTGAGAATATGCTTTTTGATCCTTTCCATCCGGATCAGGATCTCCTTGACGCCTATTATGAAGGCGCCCACAGAGGCGGCAGTCAGGCAAAAGCCTTGTACGCAAGCAAATCTTCCAAATATGTCAATATAGACATTGTCCACAGCCTGAAAAATATTGACAACAGTATCTTTATTATCGAGGGATCCGCAGAAAATAACGGAACGTCTATTATCGAAGATTATCAGGATATTAATCCTTCTATTGAAGCGGCGGTCCTTCCAAAGACAAAACATTTTCCTCATGTGGAAGATCCGGAACATTTTCTGGAACAGGTTGGGATTTTCTTCTGAACAGTTTGCCTGTTCTGAACACCTCATTTATAAAACTTTTATCTATGATGTTAAAACGCCCGTCTCCGGCAAATACCGGGGATGGGCGTTTTTGCGGATATTTTATTCTTCTGCTGAATCAGTGTCTGAAGCTCCGATCATTTCCTCATAAGCTTCTTCCATATCACGGACATTCATCTTATTTACCAGATAAACCTTATCGTCCACTACTGCGGCATAGAAATTCGTATCATATTCGTAGTATTTCACCAGCGTTTCCCGGCCGTCAGTGTCGATCATGGTAAAGGTATAGGAAGGATCGTTTTCCGGTTCATAATCTTCTGTCAGTCTTTCCTGAGCGATCATATTATTCATCTTGTTATAGAAGGTAGTAAAGTCCGTTTCGTCCATCTCCTGGCCGTCCAGCTCATAGGAATATGTGGTGGTTTCCTCACCGTCTTCATCCTCTGAAGTTTCTCTTATCACTTCTACCTCATGAGTTTCTCCCCCAGCTTCGATTTCCAGGGTTTCCAGATTATTTACAGAAAGATAGCTTACCGTAAGATCATAGAAATCCTCCATCGTGCTGTCAAGAATATCTGTCAGGGAATCTTCCGTTATAGTGTAAACCTCATTGCTGTCATTTACCTTCACATAACGGCTGTCATCTGTCTGATCTCCTACATAAATAACAAGTTCCTTATCTACTGTAACCGTCTCAGGTTCCTCGTCTTCAGCATCCTCAGAAGCTTCTGCAGTTCCCGTTTCTTCTCCGGTATTGGTTTCCTCTGCGTCTTCCCCGGCGTCCGGATCCTCTGCGGAAGAGCCGTCCTCCGTGTCTGTTTCCGATTTTCCGGAGCTGTCTTCCTCTGTGTCCGTATCCTCTTCCACTTCCTCTTCTTCCGTATACTTTGCAGTAATTACCGCATATGGGTCGTCAAAACCGTATTTGGAGTCGTCTGTACAATTATAGTCCACAAAATCTTCATAGGAGAGGGAACCGATAGCGGAGGTAATATTGCCTGCCTTTGTAGTATCGGCTTTATCTGTTTCTTTTCCGTCCGAAACATCCCAGCCTAACGTTTCGCTGTCTCTGCTCAGCTCATACCCGTTTTCTTTTTCCACCTTAACGTCTGTGATGGTAGATGAAGTTACAGCCGGAAACGTCTCTGCCTGTGCAAAACTGTAAACAGAACCCATAAAAGGATCTATGGACGAGGAGGATACAAGATAGATATCCTCGTCATCTCCTGATTTTTTTATATAATACTGGCTGGCAGAATCATTTTTCATTCCCACCTGAATGGTAGTTTCCTCGCCGTCTTCCGCAGCAAGGGTAATCTCATTTTCCGGTTTATCAAGATCGTACTCGCTTAAATCCTCCGAACCTTCCACTTTCTGATCCGCAGTCAGAGCAGCAATCCCGTTTACCGCGCTGTTGACAGTATCCTGATCCAGAGGAAAATCCGTCTGATCCTTTTTCACCCAGGAATCATCCTCTTTTTCCAAAATCACTTTCTCGCCGTCTTCTGACAGGAAGGATACAGAAGAGATATCGTCTGAACTGATATCTACCACATCGACGCTTTGATCCGCTTCCTCAGCTTCTTTTTCTTCCTGGGAGGACACATAGGATTTCACGCCTGCATAAGCGCCGCATAAAACCACCAGTACCCCCACAGCAGAAATCATTTTTACGGTTTTACTTTTCATTATGCTTTTCTCCTTTTCAGCCATACGCCAAAACCAACCACCAGGAATACTCCCGGAATCAGTCCCATTACACAGATCTTCCAGAAGCTTACATCATAAGCCGTCAAAGTCAGATAGGAAACTTCCAGACTCTTTGATGGGATGGAAATTGTAGACGTATCATCTGTACTGCACATCCAGTTCAGAGATTCTGTGATCATCTGCTCATTTCCTCCCGCTACCATCTGGTTGATCTGGCTGTCCATCAGGTTTGAAGTGGAATAATAAACGATCTGGGTGGTCTTATCGTCGCCCACATCTTCCGTAATGCTTACTCCAAGATCAAACGGACCTTCAATATCTTCTTCTGTCTTTTCCAGTGTATTATCGTTTACATTAACTTTTGAATATGCGCTGTCCGAGGTAGTCAGAAGACTTTCTACTGTAAGGGTATCCCTGACATTATCAAGCTTACGGATTCCCTGGGCATAAGGAGCGAGAACATAATATCCCTGGGAAGCAAAATCAGAAATCGCGTCCGTACTGTTTACAGTAGGAACAAGATAATAAGGCATCTGCATTGCATAATGCTGGGTATCTCCTTCAAGAACAATGCCGTCCACTCTTTCCACGCCATAATTTTCCAGCACAGCGTCAAAATTATCCATTGGCTCCTCTGTATAGTCAGAGAAGATCATTGCTTTTCCGCCGTTTTCCAGATACTCGATGATCGCGTCCTTCTCATCTTCTGTTATATCGGAAGAAGGAGAATTGATCATCAGACAGTCCGCATCTTCCGGAACTGTTTCCTCTGTAAGAAGATTCAGGGATTTGATCTCTATATTTGCCTTCTCTATATCTTCCTGCAAAGTAGAATCCAGAGCCTTTTCTCCATGTCCGTCCAGCGTATAAAGAACTGGAAGATTTTCGGAAGTTACATAGGAAATAGCGCTGGTGATCTGTCCCTCTCCGTCGAATCCGCTGGTGGTATAGCTGTAAGTATTATAGTCGATAGAGCTTTCATAAATATTTCCGTAATCGACTACTTTGCTTCTGTCTCCACAGACGACGATCAGGCTGTTGGAGCTTACCTCATCGTCTGTATATTCCGATGTGAATTTCGGGTTTACCACAGGGTCTTTTTGCTCTACTTTGATGTGATCGGATTCTTCCTCATATTTTTTCAGAAGCTTGGATATCACTTCGTCTTCTGAACCGCTTTCGGCGATCTGATATATTGTCACATCTTTGTCAAGATCCTTCAGGAAATCTTTCGTCTGATCCCCGATACTGAAAAGCTGCTGGTCGCTGACGTCAAGCTCTGTATAAGTTGTAGGAAGAGCGTCCACGATCAGATTTACCACAACGACAATGACAACAAAAACCACACTGATAATCACACTATAGGATCCGTTTTTCAGCGCTTTCTTGTTGATTCCTTTTCTTATATGTTTCTTTTTATCCGGCTCCGATTTTCTTTTATTAAACTTTTCGGTCAATTTCATCTTCCCAACCTCCTAATTCCAGCGTCTTTTTACAATAGACTGAATGGTCAGGAAGACACAGACAGCTATTACAGAAATAAAATACAATATTCCTTTTATATCAAAAATCCCGTTGGCAAAATTATCAAAATGACCGCTGATATTAAATACCTGAAGAACCTTCTGAATACCTCCGGCGAAGAAGTCCGAATTTACCAGATAAAGTACCGCCAGCACCGCTTCTCCCGCCACACAGACAACAGCGGAGATCAGAAAATTCTTGATCATGGTATAAATAATGATGGACGCCGCCAGCACCAGAAGTCCGAAAGTAATACAGGTAGACAGCGCTCCTTCGGAAAAGAAAGAGGAAATTCCGTTCATCATGTAAAAAGCAAATAAAAAGACAAATGTCAGTACCGCCGCGATCACCTGACTTTCTGTAAGAGACGAAACGAAAACTCCGATTGCCAGATTTGCGCATCCTAAAAGGAAAAATCCAAGGATAGCCGTATAAGCCATTCCCAGGGAAACCGTCCCGAATTTCGTCATCAGCAGAGGGTACAGACAGATGATCGCCATAGGAATCGCAAAAACTGTAACAAGAGCCAGATATTTTCCCATTACGATCTTTTCTACAGAAACCGGCGCAGTAAGGAGAAGCTGGTCTGTTTTCTGCTTTCTTTCTTCCGCCAGGACCCTCATGGTAAGAATAGGCACACTGATCAGAAATACAAAAGTAAGCGCGCTTAATGTATATTCAAATTTCGGATAAGCGGCGCTTAACTGATAGGCTGAAAAATATATTCCTGTTAAAAGCAGGATAAAAAAGATAAAAATATATCCGATCATTGATGTAAGATAACTTCTTAATTCACGTTTATAAACGGCTGTCATTGCTCTCCCCCCTCTTCTTCATGGTTCTCTGTTTTAGATTTTTGACTGGAATCGTCTTTTTTATCGTTTCCGCCGTCTGTCAGTTCCAGGAAAATTTCCTCAAGGGATACTTTTTCCGACTGCATTTCAAGAATCGGATAATGGTTCTCTGCCATCTTATAAAAAACTTCTTCTCTAATGTCTGCGCTTTCTTCTGTAGAAAGTTTCACACGCCATCCATTTTCGTTCTCCGCGCTGTTCACCGTAATTGTCTTCACTCCCGGAATTTCACTGAGAAGCCGACGGATGGACTCTTTTTCTCCTTTCACAATAAGAGAAAGATTATTGGAGCCTGCCGCCAGTTTACTTAAGTTGTCCGGCGTGTCGCTGGCAACCAGCTTTCCGTGGGATATGATCAGCACATAATCGCAGACGGCGCTGACCTCAGAAAGAATATGGGAGCTTAGTATAACCGTATGTTTTTTCTTAAGATTTTTTATTAAATCTCTAATCTCTATGATCTGCTTCGGATCCAGTCCCACAGTAGGTTCGTCCAGGATGATCACATCCGGATATCCCAGAATCGCCTGGGCAAGTCCCACTCTCTGCCTGTAGCCTTTTGACAGATTCTTAATCAGGCGGTTTTTCATATCTGTGATCTTTACAGTATCCATAACCTCCTGAATCATTTCATTCTTTTTATCTTTGGGAATTTTTTTCAGATCTGCCGCGAATTTTAAGTATTCCAGAACAGTCATATCAAAATAAAGAGGCGGCTGTTCCGGAAGGTAGCCAATACATTTTTTCGCCTTTTCCGGCTCTTCAAGAATATCATGGCCGTCTATAGACACAGTTCCTTCCGTAGAGGCAATATAGCCGGTAATGATATTCATGGTAGTAGACTTTCCTGCGCCGTTAGGACCCAGAAAACCGTAGATTTTTCCTTTCTCTATCTGGAAAGAAAGGTGGTCAACTGCCGTATGATCTCCATATCGCTTGACCAGGTTTTTCACTTCAATCACAAATCTCTCCTCCTTTTCTGCAGCAGAAGATGTTTCCGGGAGAAACAGAGATAGGGGGTACCCGGAAACATCTTCCTTTTGAGCAGATAATTTGTATCTGCTCTTTGAATATTTTATGAAAAAGTTGTGATAAAAATAGGATAAATTTGTGATGATTCTGTGAAACGAGCAAATACTCAGAGAGGTTCCTTTAAAGGTGTTCCTGCTTTCCGGGGATAACGGGCCGGACATAAGCCGGTTTTCTCGATCACCACCAGGGAACGCTGTATTTCTGAATCAGGAAGAGAAAAATAAATAATATCCTTTATTTCTCCTCCCAGAATTTTAATTGCCTTTTCTGCCTGCTGCGCTTCTTCTTTTACTGCTCCCGATTTGTAGGAAATAAAATATCCTCCCTTTTTTACATAGGGAAGGCAGTATTCGGAAAGAGTAGCCAGATTGGACACAGCTCTTGAAACGCAGAGATCGAAGGATTCTCTGTAATCTTTTTTTCTGGCGTATTCTTCCGCCCGTCCGTGAACTGCAGTAATCTCTTCAAGATTCAAAAGCCTGAAAGTTTCCTCCAGAAAATTCACTCTTTTTTTAAGAGAATCCAGAAGGCAGGATTTCAAATGGGGAAAAGCAATTTTCAACGGGATTCCGGGAAATCCGGCTCCTGTTCCCACATCTATCATATTTTCTGTTTTTGCCATGTCCACAGCCTTCACACAAGCCAGACTGTCCAGGAAGTGCTTGACCAGCACTTCCTGAAACTCTGTGATTCCGGTAAGATTCATCACTTTATTTTTTTCTATTAGAAATTCATAAAAATCCGTAAACTGTTTTTTCTGAGCATCGTTCAATGTAACTTTAAGCTGCCTGCAGCCCTGCTCCAATGTACTTAGATCATAGCTCATTTTGACTGTTTTCTCCTTATGCCTAATTTTTTCCACATTTTATGATTCTTTTGCGGATTTTCTCCGGTACTGTTCCAGATAGACAAGAAGAACAGAAATATCAGCCGGAGATACGCCTGAAATCCTGGATGCCTGTCCGATAGATACCGGCCGGAAAGCTTCCAGTTTCTGCCTTGCCTCTGTACGCAGGCTTCCTACTTTCTCATAATCCAGATCTTCCGGAATCTTCTTTGATTCCAGCTTTTTAAACTGCTCCACCTGTTTCATCTGTCTTTTGATGTAGCCTTCATATTTTAAATTGATTTCCACCTGCTGCTTCACATCCCAGGGAAGATCCGGACGATCCTTATCCACAGGAGCAAGATCCTCAT
>DWVA01000153.1 GCA_019120475.1 Candidatus Blautia intestinipullorum
TGGCTGGTGAGCTGGTGCCTGGGGCATCTGGCGGAGTATGTGCCGCCGGAGGACTATGGGGAAAAGTATAAGAAGTGGGAATTTACTGACCTTCCCATCCTGCCGGATGAATGGCGGCTGGCTGTGGCGAAAGATAAAAAGACGCAGTTTGCAGTCTTAAAGAAGCTGCTGAACCGGAAAGATGTGGAGTATGTGGTCAACGGCTGTGACGCCGGACGGGAGGGGGAGCTGATCTTTGGCCGGGTTTATGAACTGTCCGGAAGCCGTCTGCCCATCAAGCGGATCTGGATCAGTTCCATGGAGGATTCTGCTATCCGGGAGGTGTTTTCTTGCCTGAAAGACGGCGCAGAATACCGGAACCTCTACGAAGCGTCGGTCTGCCGTGCGAAAGCGGACTGGCTCATTGGGATGAACGCTACCAGGGCTTACACCACGAAATATTTTAAACGCCTGGTAGTAGGACGGGTACAGACACCTACCCTGGCAATGTTGGTGGAACGGGGAGAGCAGATCACCCATTTCCAGAAAGAGAAATACTATAACCTCCATTTGGACTGCGGCGGGCTGGAGGCGGTAAAAGAGAAGCTGTTTGACACCGGAGAAGTCCGGCGGCTGCAGGAAGCCTGTGAGGGCGGGACAGCCGTGGTGGAATCCTGCGTATCAACGGAAAAGGCTGTTTCTCCGCCGAAGCTGTATGATCTGACCACGCTCCAGAGGGAGAGCAACCGTTATTTTGGCTATACGGCAAAGGAGACACTGGACTTTACCCAGAGCCTTTATGAAAAAAAACTGGTGACATATCCCCGGACAGACAGCCAGTATTTGACAGAGGATATGGGGCAGACTGCACGGCAGGCGGTTGCAATGGCGTGTGAGAAATATGGCTTTTCTTCTCTCTATCCGCTGGAGCCGGACGTAGAGCGCATGATGGATAACAGCAAAGTCTCAGATCACCATGCGATTATCCCCACGGCAGAGCTAAAGGCATATGAGCTGCAGGAGCTGTCCAAAGGGGAACAGGACATCCTTCAGCTCATCAGTGTCCGGCTGCTTTGTGCCGGGGCGCAGAAATACGTTTATCAGGAAACAGAGATTACTGTGTCCTGTGCCGGGGAAATATTTACGGCAAAAGGCAAAGCCATTCAGCAAATGGGATGGAAAGCGATAGAAGCAGAGTTCCGTAAGCATTTAGGCGTAAAAAGCCGGAAAGAAGGGGAGGAATCTTTCCTTCCTGATGTGGTAGAAGGCCAGACGTTCCATCCGGTTACGGTAAGCGTATCTGAGCATTTTACAACACCGCCGAAACCCTACAGCGAGGATACCCTGTTATCTGCCATGGAGACTGCCGGGAACCGGGAGTTTGATGCGGAAACAGAGAAAAAAGGGCTTGGCACACCGGCAACCAGGGCGTCCATTATTGAAAAACTGGTATCTTCCGGTTATGCCGTAAGAAAAGGGAAACAGCTTCTGGCTACCCAGGACGGGGCAGACCTGATCTCGGTGCTTCCGGAATATCTGCGGTCAGCCGCCATGACTGCGGAGTGGGAGAACCGTCTGCTCCAGATTGAAAGAGGGGAGCTTCCCGGCCAGGAGTTCCTGGACGGCATTGTGGAACTGATTGACCGGATGCTGTTAGAATGTGGGGAATTGTCCGTGGAGGAGCAAAACCGCTTTTATCCCAGAGAGCAGATCGGCGTCTGCCCGGTGTGCGGCAGCCCGGTCTATGAAAGCAAGAGAAACTTCTTCTGTGGCAGCCGTGAGTGTGCCTTTGCCCTCTGGAAAGAGAACCGGTATCTGTCCGGGATGAAGAAAAGGATGGATAAAAAGATGGCGGCGGAGCTTTTAAAGGATGGGCGGACGTATGTGCCGGATCTGTATTCCCAGAAGAAGGGAAGAACCTTTGCGGCGTATCTCTGCCTGGATACGGAAGAAGGAAAAGCCAGTTTCCGCCTGGAGTTCCCGAAAAAGAAAAGCAAAAAATGAAAATCCTCCCCGGCAGGGAACCGGGGAGGGCGGGATTATACAAGAGGGGCAAGACAGTTTTTACCTGTATGAAGCGGACGCCCCAGCCAGCGCCATACAGGGATAATTTATGATTTACAGGAGGATCTACATGGCAAAAATCAATGACATCCGTTTCCTGGCACGGGAGACGGCAAAAGAAGTCAGCGGTTCCCCACGGGACTGGATGGGGTATCTGGACACGGCTTCCAGACTCTACCGCTATCCGTTCTCAGATACTCTTTTGATCCACGCCCAGCGACCGGACGCAACAGCCTGTGCGGAGCTGGAAGTGTGGAATGAGAAGATGCGCCGGTGGGTAAACCGGGGAGCGAAGGGGATCGCCCTGATCGACGACACCGGGCCGAGGCGTGCCCTGCGGTATGTATTTGACGTGTCAGACACCCACCCGGTAAGGGGCGGCAAGACGCCGTATCTGTGGCGGATGAAAGAAGAACAGCAGGAAATGATTTTGAACCATCTGGCAGATACTTATGGGCTGGATGGAGACGGGGCTTCTGACCTGGCTGCAGCGCTGCGGCAGATTGCGGAAGAAATGGCGGCGGACAGCCTGGAGGAAGCCATGGATGGCATAGGTTATGCCATCCCCGGTACATTCCTGGAAGAACTGGATGACGATACCATCCGGGTGGAGTTCCGTACCCTTCTTGCAAACAGCGCTTTTTATTCCCTGGCACGGCGCTGTGGGTTAGAACCTATGGAATACCTGGAGGAAGCGGATTTCTCAAGCATTACAGATTATAATGATCTGTCTGTCCTGGCTTTCCTGGGAAATGCCACCAGCCAGATGGTGGAACCGATACTCCGTGATATTGGACGGACGATCCGGCAGGCGGAATTGGAAGAATGGAGAAAGCAGGCGGAAGAATCCCATGGAAAACCAGAAAAAACAGTTGCAAAAAAGAAGGAAGTACCTTATAATGAATTTAACACGTTAATTCGTGAAAG
>DWVA01000154.1 GCA_019120475.1 Candidatus Blautia intestinipullorum
CATATATCTGAACGTGCAGCAGGAGGAAAGCGTTTCAGCGATCGAATGAAAAATGAAAAAGTCAATAGCATATTTTTGTCACAAAAATGTCTTGCTCTGTGCAGGACATTTTTCTTTTTCATAAAAATTTACAGATGCTTGCCAACTATCTCCAGAAACAGCTGTGTTATAGTTAAACCATCTTAAAGAGAGGGACGTGTCCCAAATAAAAAAAAGATTGGAGGATCTTAAGATGAAGAAAAAAACAGTGGCAGGTTTACTGACATTATGTATGGCGGCAGGAATGATGATCGTTCCCCAGACCGCAGTAATGGCAGAAGAAGAGAGCGGCGGAAAGCTTGTAGGCGTTGCGATGCCCACCAAGGATCTTCAGAGATGGAATCAGGACGGCGACAACATGAAGAAATCTCTGGAAGATGCAGGATACGAAGTAGACCTTCAGTATGCGTCCAACGACGTTGCTACTCAGGTATCTCAGGTTGAGAACATGATCTCCAACGGATGCGATATCCTTGTAATCGCTTCTATCGACGGAAGTTCTCTCGGAGAGCCGCTGAGCCAGGCAAAAGAGGCAGGCATCCCAGTTATCGCTTATGACCGTCTGCTGATGGAATCTGACGCAGTTTCCTATTATGCTACTTTCGATAACTATATGGTAGGTCAGAAACAGGGCGAATATATCGTGGAAGCTCTGAATCTGGAAGAGGAAGACGGACCGTTCAATCTGGAGATCGTTGCGGGAGCACCGGACGACAACAATGCAAACTTCTTCTACGGCGGCGCTATGGACGTTCTGCAGCCCTACATTGACGAAGGCAAACTGGTAGTTAAATCCGGCCAGACAGAATTCGAGGAATGCGCTACACAGGCATGGGATTCCGCTAAGGCTCAGGACAGAATGGACACCATCATCGCAGGTAACTATTCTGACGGAACCAATCTGGACGCAGTTCTCTGCTCCAACGACTCCACAGCACTTGGTGTTGCAAACTCTCTGGCAGCTTCCTACACAGGAGAATATCCGGTTATCACCGGTCAGGACTGCGACCTTGCAAACGTTAAGAACCTGATCGCCGGAAAACAGGCTATGGATATCTTCAAGGATACACGTACACTTGCAGACCAGGTTGTTACCATGGTTGAGGCAGTGCTCAGCGGAGAAGAAGCTGAAGTTAACGATACCGAGTCCTATGACAACGGCACAGGCGTGATCCCCACATATCTTTGCGAGCCGGTTGTTGTTACAGCAGACAACTATCAGGAATACCTGATCGATTCCGGATACTACACCGAGGATCAGCTTCAGTAATCAATACGGAACCAGTTCAGCAGGCGGGGGGCGTTTCTCCCCCGCCTGTATATTTAGGAAAAGGAGGGACATCATTGGCTAAGATACTTTTGGAAATGAAGAACATTACCAAAACGTTCCCTGGTGTTAAAGCTCTTGACAATGTAAATCTCCAGGTGGAGGAAGGCGAGATACACGCTCTTGTAGGTGAGAACGGCGCGGGCAAGTCCACCCTTATGAACGTACTGAGCGGAATCTATCCCTATGGCTCCTATGAGGGAGATATTATCTATAATGGAGAGATCTGCCGTTTCGCGAAGATCAAGGACAGCGAGGAGAAAGGCATCGTTATCATCCATCAGGAACTGGCGCTGATCCCCTACATGACCATCGGGGAGAACATGTACCTTGGTAATGAAAAAGGAAAAACATATTCCATCAACTGGAACGAGACATACGGCGAAGCGGATGAATATCTGAAGACAGTAGGACTGGAGGAATCTTCCCGTACGCTGATCAAGGATATCGGAGTAGGCAAGCAGCAGCTGGTCGAGATTGCAAAAGCGCTGGCAAAACACGCGAAGCTCCTGATACTTGATGAGCCCACGGCTTCACTGAACGAAGATGATTCCAGAGCGCTTCTTGACCTTCTTCTGAAGTTCAAGAAAGAGGGAATGACCTCTATCATCATTTCCCATAAGCTCAACGAAATTTCCTACGTGGCGGACAAGATCACAGTCATCCGCGATGGATCCACCATCGAAACACTGGACAAAGAAAAAGACGATATCTCCGAAGCCCGTATCATTCAGGGCATGGTAGGACGTGAACTGACAGACCGTTTCCCGAAACGTCCGGGCGTGAAGATCGGCGATGTCGCCATGGAAGTAAAAAACTGGACAGTACATCATCCCCTTTATTCCGAAAGAAAGGTTGTAGACAACGTTTCTTTCAATGTGCGTAAAGGAGAGGTTGTGGGAATTTCCGGACTGATGGGCGCGGGACGTACCGAGCTTGCCATGAGTATATTCGGAAAAAGCTACGGAACCGGGATCAGCGGCCAGATCTTCATAGGCGGTAAAGAAGTAAAACTGAATACCGTAACAGAGGCGATCCGTCACGGACTTGCCTATGTGACAGAAGACCGTAAGGGCAACGGACTGATCCTCAGCAATCCCATCAAGATCAACACCACTCTTGCGAATCTGAAGGCAGTCAGCTCCCACGGCGTGCTGGACGCGGACAAAGAGTACGCTGTTGCGGAGGAATACAGGGACAAACTGAAAACAAAATGTCCCACTGTAGAGCAGAACGTAGGAAACTTAAGCGGAGGCAACCAGCAGAAGGTACTGCTGGCAAAATGGATGTTCACTGAACCGGACGTCCTGATCCTTGACGAGCCTACACGAGGAATCGACGTAGGTGCAAAATATGAAATCTACTGTATCATTAACGATCTGGTAGCGGCAGGGAAATCGGTGATCATGATTTCCTCAGAGCTTCCGGAAGTACTGGGAATGTCCGACCGTATCTATATCATGAACGAAGGAAAGATGGTAGGAGAAGTGGACGGTAAGGAAGCTACCCAGGAAATGATCATGTCACGTATTTTGAAATCGAGCAAAGGAGAATAAACATGGATAATAAAGTAAAAGTTTATGAAGTGTTGAAAAAATATACCATGGTCATCGTCCTGGTGGCAGTGGTGGTACTTTTCGCCGTGAACACGGGAGGAAAAATGCTCCTTCCCCAGAACGTAAATAACCTGATCGCTCAGAACGCCTATGTATTCGTTCTGGCAACCGGTATGTTGTTCTGTATCCTGACAGGAGGAAACATCGACCTTTCTGTTGGTTCTGTTGTCTGCTTCATCGGCGCCGTAGGCGGCAAGATGATGGTGACAAACGGAATGAATTCCTATCTCAGCATGCTTGTTATGGTGCTGGTAGGTATCCTCATCGGCGCATGGCAGGGATTCTGGATCGCGTATGTGAGAATTCCTCCGTTCATCGTAACCCTGGCCGGAATGCTTGTATTCCGCGGACTTTCCAACGTAGTGCTGGACGGTATGACACTGGCTCCCATGCCGGATGATTTCCTGGGACTTTTCAACAACTATGTTCCGGATTTCTTCGGAATGGAAGGCTTTAACATGACCTGCTTCCTGGTGGGCGTGATCGTATGTGTGATTTATGTACTGATGGTATTCAAGGGCCGCATCACCCGTGCGAAAAAAGGATACCGTGTGGAGCCGTTATCAGGCGCTCTGATAAAAATGATTCTGATCTGTGCTGCAGTTCTGGCGTTTATGTTCCGTCTGGCTCAGTACAAAGGTATCCCCAACTCTCTTGTATGGATCGCGGTAGTGATCGCAATCTATACATACATCTCTTCCAAGACTACAGTGGGACGTTACTTCTACGCTGTAGGCGGAAATGAGAAAGCAACGAAGCTCTCCGGTATCAACACCAACAGAGTATACTTCCTTGCATACCTGAACATGGGATTCCTGGCAGCGATCGCGGGCATGGTAACTACCGCCCGTCTGAATTCCTCCAACCCCACGGCAGGAACGAACTTCGAGATGGACGCTATCGGCGCCTGCTTCATCGGCGGTGCTTCCGCATACGGCGGAACCGGTACGGTACCCGGCGTTATCATCGGTGCTCTTCTGATGGGCGTTCTGAACCTTGGTATGAGTATCATGGGCGTTGACCAGAATATGCAGAAGGTAGTAAAAGGTCTTGTTCTTCTGGCAGCCGTTATCTTCGATGTTGTAAGTAAGAGAAAAGCCTTTATCGTGAAATAATGGAAAAATATAATGGATTCGCGTAGCTCACAGAGTGCGCGATCACCCGGACAGACAGGTCTGTATCTCTCAAAAGGATGCAGGCCTGTCTGACTGTGTAATAGTATAAAAGCAAAAGCTTCTCAACCGCAATACAGATCGAGAAGCTTTTCTCGCTGAAATACAAAACTCCTGAAAACAGGTTGCAAGAAACTTCCTGGAACATTATAATGTAGTCAAGGAGTGTGATTATGAAAGACAAGAAAAAGAAGACAAAAAAGAAAGGCGATCTTCTGCTGACGATTGCGCTGATTATTGCTGTGATAGTATTCTGTTTTGCCGCGTACAACCTGTATCATATTTATACAGAATATAAAAAGGGTACGGATGAATACAATCATATTGAACAGATGGCCGTGACAGAGCGCGCCCCGGAGACGGAAGACACAGAACAGACCGGGCAGGAGAACCAGGGGCCGAAACCTCCTATTGACGTTGATTTTGCCGCGCTAAAGAGCGTCAATGAGGATGTGGTGGGATGGATATACATAGAAGCGCTTGATAATATCAGTTATCCGGTGGTGAAGGGAGAGGACAACGAGGAGTATCTTCATACCACTTACGAAAAAAATTATAACTTTGCGGGAACCATCTTCATAGATTATGAAAACAGCAGCGATTTTTCAGACTGCAATACGCTGGTATACGGACATAATATGAAGAACGGTTCCATGTTCGGCCAGTTGAAGAAGTTTTCAGAAGATCAGGCAACCTATGAAAAGAGTAAGTATTTCTGGATACTCACTCCGGAAAAAAATTACCGCTACGAGATCATCGCGGCCTATACCACCGGGGTAAACAGCGATACTTATACCTTATTTAAAGGGCCGGGGGACGAATTCCAGAAATATCTGGACACCATCAAAGGCTATTCGGATATCAAGACAGACGATACCGATCTTACAATAAAAGATAAGATCGTCACGCTGTCCACCTGTACCGGCAATGAATCTACCAGATTCGTAGTACAGGGCAAAATGGTAAACGCAGAAGATGTTTCGTGAGAAACGCCTGCCGGAGCGGATGTCAGACATTGCTTTCGGCACGGTGCGGGATAAAAGCAACGCAACAGACGAGCACTAAGGAAGGAGTGAAGAAAAGTGGAGAATAAGATCGCAAGATTACAGGAAATTATCGACCGGTACGACAATCTGGTGTTTTTCGGCGGGGCCGGAGTTTCCACAGAGAGCGGAATCCCTGATTTTCGTTCTCAGGAGGGGCTGTATCATCAGAAATACGATTATCCGCCGGAGACAATTCTCAGCCATTCGTTTTTCCTGAGCAGGCCGGAGGAATTTTTTAAATTCTATAAGGACAAAATGATCTGCGACACCGCCAGACCCAACGCGGCCCATATAAAGCTGGCAGAGCTGGAAAAGGCAGGAAAGCTGAAGGCGGTGATCACACAGAATATTGATAACCTCCATCAGATGGCCGGGAGCAGGAAGGTTCTGGAGCTTCACGGAAGCGTATACAGGAATCACTGTATGCGGTGCGACCGCTTTTATGATCTTTCCTATGTGAAGAACAGCAAAGGCGTGCCCTACTGTGAATGCGGCGGAGTTGTCAAACCGGACGTGGTGCTTTATGAGGAAAGGCTGGACAGCAAAACTCTTGCGGAATCTGTAGACGCTATTTCCAAAGCCCAGGTTCTGATCATCGGCGGAACCTCTCTGGCCGTTTATCCCGCCGCAGGTCTGATCGACTACTTCCGGGGAGACTGTCTTGTGGTGATCAATAAAGCGTCTACTGCGAGAGACTGCAATGCGGATCTTCTTATCAAAGATCCTATTGGGGAAGTATTCTCGCAGATCAGAGTAAAAGGAGAGTAAAAGATGGGTTTTGTCTATGAAGTGGGAGACATTGTTACCCTGAAAAAAAGCCATCCCTGCGGCAGCCGGGAGTGGGAAATCCTCCGTGTGGGAGCTGATTTCCGGCTGAAATGTACAGGGTGCGGACATCAGATCATGGTTCCAAGGAAAATGGTGGAGAAGAACGCCAGGGATCTGAGAAAACCACAGAAGGAATCATAAAGAAATAAAAAGAGTCTGTTTTTGTCTGAAATATCAGAAAAAACAGGCTTTTTTTCTGGACGAATCGAAAGAAAAAGGGTATACTAATGCATAAAAGGAAAGGAGAAAAATTATGCGGGAAAAAATCAGCAGGATTCTGAAAGGACAGGCAGCCACATCTCTGATTTATATCCTTCTGGGGCTGTGTCTGATATGTATGCCTGTAGATGCAGTAAATATTATATGCAGATTTATATTCGGCGTGGTGCTGATCGCGGCGGGGCTTTACCATATCTGGATTTATGTACAGGAAAAACAAAACTCCACATT
>DWVA01000155.1 GCA_019120475.1 Candidatus Blautia intestinipullorum
GGATTATGAGTGACGCTGTTGCGGATTAGATTATCCAGAATACGCCGCAAAAGTCCAGCATCCCCCAAAAGGTGGATGGAACGTCCTGGCTGCGTTTCGGTAAATATAATCTCGTATCGATCATCTAAACCGCTGTTCAGTACTTCGCTGACGGCTTGACGGTTGATCTCCACCCAGTCCACATCTTTGAAGTGAACAGGCTGAAGCGCGTATTCCAGTTTGGTAGTGAGGTTTAAATCGTCAATCAGCCGTTTCATCTTCCCGCTTTGCCTGCGGATGATGCCTGCCTGTTTTCTGGCGTCCGACGGAAGGGTGCGGTCATCTTCCAGCTCGCTGGCATACCCCAGGACCATTGAGAGCGGCGTACGAATATCATGGGATACCCCGCGAATCCATTCTGCTCTTGTGTTATCCTTTTTTCTCATATAGTCTGATGCCCGATTGAGGCCGGCGTTGATCTCGGCCAGCTCACCCTGTTCCTCCAAATGAGGGATTTTTCCGTGACTTAAGTTCTGGATGCCTTGCAGTATAGGCGTCATTGCTCTTTCTACTTTTCGTGTGTTCCGCAAGATTAGGAAAACAATAAGCAGCAGATTGATGATAAACACTACTGCGATTCCACCAAACATGATCCCCATATAGGGCCACTCCAGTGAGAAGTAATATTTCACTAATGTTCTGGGCTGATAACCGACAACCATGAGGCAGCCGTCAGAACGTGCCCATATTTTTACTGGGTAGTCCTCCAAATACCAGCGGCTGAAAGAAGCCACTTCTGCACTCGTATAGGAGTGCGGAAGATCTTCCGGTAAATTTTGCTGCCAAATGACATCGCCATCTTCATCCAGCAGCATCGCCCAGGCAGATTGCTCTTCTAACATGGAAAGTGCATCGTCATTTGCGGTCCATTTTCCGTCTTGTAGCACAACAAGGTCTGAAAAATCGCGGACAGAAAAAGATTTGTCGGATCCGCTCATGCTTCCCAGGATCAGGATAGTGAAGAGCAATGCAATGTTGACAGATAAAAACAAGATCATGATCCCGATCGTTGAAAAGATATACCGCCGGAAAAAGCGCTTTACCGTATTCATGGCGACACCTCCCGTAGGTTAAGGCGATAGCCAATGCCTTTTATGGTGACAAGTGAAACCGGTTTTGATGGGTTCTCTTCGATCTTTTCCCGCAGATGTCGGATATGGGTAGAAAGGGTGCTTTCATACCCTTGCCAGAACTCTCCGCATATCGTCTGACATAGGGTGCCTGTGGTAACGATCCGACCTGCGTTCTGATACAGCTTTTCAAAGAGCTGCATTTCTTTGGCGGTCAGTGTCTGTTTTTCGTCCTTTTTCAGCACTTCTGCATTGGCCATGTCCACGGTGGCCCCGGCAAGTTCTACCATTTCATTTTGTTTTGGGTAAGCACGGCTGAGGATCGCGCCGACCCGGAGCAGCAATTCTTTGGGTAAGAATGGCTTTGCAAGATAGTCGTCTGCACCGATCTCTAACCCTTCAATGCGGTCCTCCGCTTCGCCGCGGGCTGTGAGCATCAGAACGGGAACCCGGCTTGTCCTGCGTATCTCCTTCAAAACCGAAAATCCGTCCATGCCCGGCATCATCACATCCAGTACGATCAGGCTTGGCTGTTCTTCATGCCATATCCTCAGCGCTTCGGCCCCGGATACGGCAGTCTTAAGATTCGTATATCCTGCCCGCCGGAAAATAGAGAGCAGCATTTCCAATAAATCACGGTCATCATCGACCAATAGTATTTTATGATTCGCCATAAACAAATTCTTTCACCACCTATCATTGTCTACATTATACCGCAAAGGGAGCCGGATGCCTATTTTGTGTCTGAAATCTCAGAGATAATTCAAGGTTGGCTCAGCGTTATCTCAAGGTTCGGGTGATATGCTTATACCATCATGAAAGGAGGTATTCGCTTATGCGCGATTATGTAATTGAAACCCGTGGCCTTACCAAAAAATATGGAGAACAGAAAAGTGTGTCCAATCTGTCTATGCATGTGCGCAAGGGGCGCATTTATGGTCTGCTGGGCCGCAACGGTGCCGGAAAAACAACCACTATGCGGATGCTGCTGGGCCTTACTGCCCCGTCTTCCGGCGAGGTGAAGATTTTTGGCAAGTCCCTTCGTGGCAATGAGAAAAATATCCTGCCCCGTATTGGCTCCCTGATTGAGTCACCGGGATTTTATCCGAATCTGACAGGAACGGAGAACCTTCAAATTTTCGCCGATCTGAGGGGACTGAAAAGCTCCAAATATGTCAAGAGTGCATTGGAGGTCGTTAACCTGCCGTACCGGGACAAAAAACTGTTTTCCCAATATTCGCTGGGGATGAAGCAGCGACTGGCCATCGCATTGGCTGTCATGCACAACCCGGAACTGTTGATCCTGGATGAGCCGATCAATGGACTTGACCCCATTGGTATTGCAGAGGTGCGTGATTTTATTCGTGAACTGTGCAACGCCACCGGAAAAACTATTTTAATTTCCAGCCACATCTTGTCAGAAATCTCCCTGCTGGCTGACGATATCGGGATCATCGACCACGGTGTTTTGCTGGAAGAAGAAAGCCGTGAGGAACTGGAAGCAAAGAATGGAAAATACTTCCGCTTTACGGTTTCCAATGCCGGCCTGGCTGCTAATCTGCTCCAGAGCAGGTTGGGGATCCAGAATGTCCAGGTGGATAACGCCAATGAGCTGACGGTCCGCGATCTTCACCTGGACACTGGCGCGGCGGTTCGCTTGTTTGTGGATGCAGGGCTGTCCGTGTCCGATGCACATCTTTATGAGGACACCCTGGAGGATTACTTCAAACAGGTTACAGGGGGTGAGGGTATTGCTTAGACTTTTGCGCAGTGAATTTGCCAAACTAAAACGAAAGCCCCTGTTCTTTGCCGCATCGGCTGCTTCAGCCCTGATTCCCTTGGGATGTGCGCTGTTCCTGCCGGAAATGCAGGATTTTTCAAGCGGCGCAGAAGCCGTTGACCGCCTGATGTCTACATTATTTCAGATGAGCGCGTATCTGCTTCTTATGCCTGCTTTGGTCGTACTCGCTTCCAACCTGCTGTTTGAAGAACAGGATAACGATACCTTAAAGAACCTGATGACTGTTCCCGTGAGCAAACCTGCACTGGCTCTGGCGAAGATGATATTGCTTTTTCTGTTTGCCATCGCCTTTATGGTCGTCGGCAGTCTGGTAAACTTAATGATGGTGCTGGCTTCCGGACTGGAGCCTGTCGGCTTTTGGAGACTTTTTTGTGTCGGAATCGGCCAGGGGATTATGATGTGGGCCGGGGCACTGCCCTGTGTTCTTCTGGTGGTGCTCTTGAATCGCAGTTACATTATTTCTGTGATCATTACCTTTTTCTATACGGCAGTCAACTACATCTTCGGAACGAACGATTTTTTTATCATGCAGCCGTTTGGATTCAATCCCGGCACTCTGTTGCCCGGACCGCTGACTTTCCGCTGGTTCTTTCAGTATCTTGATACATCAGTCTCCAGTGCACAGATGACAGAGCTGATGGAACGGATCAGTCCCTATTTTGTTACAACGCCACAGGCATTTTTGGTCGTTATTCTGGAGTCAGCAGTGTTTTTGACTTTGATTGCGCTGGTATATAAGCGCCAGAGCTGTTAAGGAGGTGTGAGTCATGTGGAGTATTCTAAAAGGTGAATGGCGAAAGCTGAGGCGTTGTCAGATTCTGTTGGTCGGTATTGTGGCTGTGGCGCTTTGTCCCGTAGTACAATATGGCACCCAGTTGATCGTCAATCCGGAAGTCCGGGATCCTAATTATAGTTTCGTCAGCTTGTTTGCCAACGTGATTTGGGGCAACACGCAGATTTTCCTGCCAATCTCGCTTGTCATGATCGGCGGCTGGTTGATCGACCGGGAAAATACCAATGACACCATGAAGAATCTGCTGACGGTGCCGGTATCATACCCAAAGCTGCTGGGAGGGAAACTGATCGTCACGATTTTCCTGTCAATCCTGTTTGGAATTTATAGTGTAGCAGTTACAGTTCTGACTGGTACGATCGCTGGTTTGGGCGGGCTTTCCGCTGCTGTCATATTGCAACAGGGTGTGAAGGTGGTGGGTGCTGCTTTCAATACCAGTTTGGTTTGTATGCCGATGATTTTAATTTTCGGCCAGATGCGAGGTGCCTATCTTGGTGGTTCGCTTCTGACATTTTTCCTTGGGTATTGCATTTTATTTTTCAAAAGTGGTTTCCTGCTTTCAGCATATCCCTTTTCAGCGGCGCTGATCCTTGCTGGTTTTGATATGCAGGAATACAACGGCGCTACGCAAGCCCCCAGTATTTTGTTGGCGCTGATGGGTATGGCGGTGGTGCTGGCGCTGACGATGGCGATTTTACTGCTTTCACGTCCCAGCAAAAAAGCAGGCAACAGCAAAAAGAAAAAGAGTAAAAAAGGACGCGGCAGGCGTCGCGCCTAATGAAAGGAGAGATCGTATGCAGAATTCCAACTATGCAAGAAAAATCTGTACTGTTATCTGTGCACTTCTTTGTGTCGGAAGCTTGTCTGGATGTTCGGCAGCCTTGCAGTCTTTAGCAGATGGGACGGATGACATGTTGAACGGATTGGCGGATGCTACGGATAGTGTGATGAATGACTTGGCGGATGGAGCGGATCAGGCTCTTAGCTTCTTATCGGAGGCGGATGATGGCCAGACAAAAGACAGCATTTTGAGAGCCTTTAGCGCACTTGTTGACGATGCGGGGACAGTCCCACTGACATCCCAGAACAAATTACAGGGCCACAGGGAGAAAGGAATAGATGATTATACAGGATCCTATAAAGCAACATATACCGATTTTGCAGGGACAGAGCTTTTGTTCGGCGGAACCACTCTGAAGCGTGAGGCGGGGAACACGATACGCATCAATTGTTCCCTTTCTCTTGAAAGTGGCGAGGCAGCAGTTTTTCTTTGCTCCGGCGCAGAAGATCCGGTCATTCTTCTCTCTGAAAGCGGAGAGTACGATGACACGGTAGAGGTGGATGGTACGAGCACTTATGTCGGAGTATGGGGCGACCATGCTGACGGGACTGTATCCGTTGAAATTGAATAAGGAGTATCGGTATGAATGCAAAGAAGAAAGTTGGGATCATAGCTGTTGTAGTTATTTTGGCGATAGCATTTATTGCGATTGCTTTCTTGGCTACACAGAAAAGTACAAATTATTATACGCAGATCGACAACGACTGGGTTACGGAGATCGCACCGCATGGAGCCATGAACTACAGGTACACATTGGCTGCCTGCGATGAAAACGGGGATGAAAAAGAACTGACCTTTGAAACAAGCAAAATTCTTACAGACGATGCGTTCCTGTGTCTGAAAGTGGCACCATTCCGTGGTGTCGTTACCTGGGCAGAAGCGCAGTTTGAGGAATTACCAGATACAGTTCAGGAAAAATATAGTAGTAATTTATAATTATTCAGCAAGAAAAGAGCCGTGTTGCCACGAAGGTCCGCAACAGAGCCCGTCCTGTACAGCTCCCAACTGCTTACTGTGGCAACAAGCATATATGGGGTGTCGGGTTTTTAAAATATTGTTATATCCGGGGATAAGAGAAAAATAGCTTGTTTTTAATAGGATATGTGTGGCAGCATCCATATTTTCTATGGTCAGATTTTTCATCCTGCAGAAATATAAGCAGGTCTTCATAGGTCTTAAAAGGCTTAACTATTTTTCCGCTTCTTTTCGATAAAATAACGAAAGGCCCCTGCAGGAGCCTCCCGGACTGGAGGCTTCACAAGTTTCTCCAGTACGATTACTGAACTAAATATAGAAAAAATGACCGGAAAAGTCAATCCTGCAAATTGAGTTCAATGTCAGTATATGCGGAATAAGTATGAAAAGCAGACGTATAAAACATAGGGGGTATCTATTTTAGCAATTCATCATAACTTGTTTTTAAGCAGCCACGGATGCCATGTAAATGTTCATCAGTGGCGAGTTGCATTTCATTATCGACATCGACTTTCACTAAGATGTACATTAAATTATGTCTGCCATAAGAAAAGGACATTTGCTTAAATAATATATAGGGGAATAATAAAAAGCAGGGCGTTTCATTAGCAGAGGTGGTGCAATCGTGGTGAGGATATTGCGCGCCATATAGCAGGCTCATTCTTTTTTT
>DWVA01000156.1 GCA_019120475.1 Candidatus Blautia intestinipullorum
AGGTGCGCAAGCTGATCGCCGGTCCGGACGGTGTGTTTATCTGTGATGAATGTATCGGGATCTGCGCGGAGATCATGGAAGAGGAACTGGCCGGATACGGACAGGACGAGGCGTATGATACGGATATCAATCTTCTGAAGCCGGAGGAGATCCACAGGATACTGGATGATTATGTGATCGGACAGGACGAAGCGAAAAAAGCGCTGTCCGTAGCAGTATACAACCATTATAAGAGAATTCTGGCTGCCCGGGATCTGGATGTGGAGCTTCAGAAGAGCAACATTCTGATGCTGGGTCCTACCGGCTCGGGAAAAACTCTGCTGGCGCAGACACTGGCGCGTCTTTTGAATGTGCCTTTTGCTATCGCAGATGCTACGACACTGACCGAGGCAGGATATGTAGGCGAGGATGTGGAAAATATCCTTCTGAAAATCATCCAGGCGGCGGATTACGACATCGAACGGGCGCAGTATGGGATCATCTATATTGACGAGATTGATAAGATCACCAGAAAATCTGAAAACGCGTCCATTACCCGTGATGTTTCCGGAGAAGGAGTACAGCAGGCGCTTCTGAAGATCCTGGAGGGAACAGTGGCAAGCGTGCCGCCCCAGGGAGGCAGGAAACATCCTCATCAGGAATTTATCCAGATCGATACCACCAATATTCTGTTTATCTGCGGCGGTGCCTTTGAAGGAATCGAAAAGATCATTGAGGCAAGGCAGGATACGAAATCCATCGGCTTCGGCGCCGAGGTGGCGGCAAAAGAAGAGCGGAATGTGGGAGAAGTCCTGAAAGACGTAATGCCTGAGGACTTCATTAAATTCGGCCTGATACCGGAATTTATCGGACGTGTTCCGATCGTGGTGACACTGGACGGACTGGACGAACAGGCGCTGATCCGCATACTGAGAGAACCGAAAAATTCTCTCACAAAACAGTATCATAAGCTTTTTGAGCTGGATGGGGTAGAGCTGGACTTCCAGGATGACGCTCTGGAACTTGTCGCGAAAAAATCTCTGGAACGCAAAACCGGCGCCAGAGGACTGCGTTCCATCATGGAAAATTCCCTGATGGATCTCATGTATAAAGCGCCTTCGGATCAGAGGATACGAAAGGCCATCATCACGAAAGAGACCGTGGAAGGAACCGGGGAACCGGAAATTATTTATGGAGAAGCTCCGGCCCAGCCTGTGAACAGAAGAAATTCCCGTTCCAGAAAAAAGGGAAAACCTGAAACGGCCTGAAGAAGGGACTGACATTACATGACACAGTTAATTCAGATACTGCCGGCCATCGCCCTTCGGGGAACTACGATACTGCCGGATATGATCGTTCATTTTGACGTCAGCAGAGAAAGGTCTGTGAAAGCGATCGAGGCGGCGATGCTCCATGACCAGACGATCTTTCTGATCACCCAGAAAAATCCGGAGATCGAGACGCCGGGGATCGGGGATCTTTATAAAGTCGGAACAGTCGCCTATATCAAACAGGTGGTGAAGCTCCCTCATAATCTTCTCCGTGTCCTGGTAGAAGGGAAATCGAGAGCGGAGCTTTTGAATATAGAAGAGGAAGAACCATATCTGAAGGCAGAGATCACGGGCTTTGAGTCCGATGCGCAGCATTACTCAGAGTCCGTCCGGGAGGCCATGTACCGGAGTATCCGGACATTGTTCCACCGCTATTGTATGGACAGCGGGAAAATCAGCCGTGAACTGGCGGCTCAGATCCTGAATATCCAGGATATTGAAGAGCTGATCTCACAGATCGCGGTAAATCTTCCTTTGTCCTATCAGAACAAACAGAAGATCCTGGAAGCGGTGACTCTGGAGGAACAGTATGAGGTGCTGGGGGCAATATTGACCAGCGAGACAGAAATCCTTCAGATCGGCCAGGAGCTTCAGCAGAAACTGAAAGAACGGGTAGATAAAAACCAGAGGGAATATATCTTAAGAGAACAGTTAAAACTGATCCGTGAAGAGCTGGGAGAGGACAAAACGTCCGACACCGCGGAAGAGTACCGCAAAAAGCTGGAAGATCTTGAAGCTTCTGCAGAAGTGAAGGAAAAGATATCCAAAGAGATCGACCGCTTTAAAAGCATGTCAGGAAGCGCTGCGGAGAGCAGCGTTCTCAGTACCTATATCGAAACGCTTCTCAGTCTGCCCTGGAACCGCCGTTCTCAGGATTCTGACGATCTGAACGAGGCGTGGAAGATACTGGAAGAAGGACATTATGGACTGAAAGATGTGAAGGAGCGGATCATGGAGTTCCTTTCCGTACGGAAACTGACCGCCGGAGGAAAAACGCCGATCCTCTGTCTGGTGGGACCTCCGGGAACAGGAAAAACATCTATCGCGAAGTCTGTGGCGGAAGCGCTTCACAAAAAATATGTAAGGATATGTCTGGGCGGTGTTCGTGATGAAGCGGAGATACGCGGCCACAGAAAAACATATGTGGGGGCGATGCCCGGCCGAATCACGGCGGCGCTGCAGCAGGCGGGAGTAAGCAATCCGCTGATGCTTCTGGATGAGATCGATAAGACAAGCAGCGATTACCGCGGAGATGTTTCTTCCGCCCTGCTGGAGGTTCTGGATCCGGAACAGAACAGCAGGTTCAACGATCACTATGTAGAAATCGCCCAGGATCTTTCGGAAGTACTTTTTATTGCCACGGCAAACGATATGCAGGAGATTCCGAGACCTCTTCTGGACCGTATGGAAGTGATCGAAATTTCCGGTTATACGGAAAATGAGAAAGAACATATCGCCAAAGAGCATCTGATACCAAAACAGATGGAGATCAACGGAATCCGGAAAGGGCAGCTCGTTATCCAGACGCCTGCGCTGGGAAAGATCATTAATCAGTATACAAAAGAAGCCGGAGTCCGCAGTCTGGAAAGAAAGATCGGACAGATCTGCCGCAAGGCAGCCAGACAGATCATGGAGAACGGAAAAGAAAAAGTGACGGTGAACAGTAAGAATCTGGAAGCTTTTCTGGGACGGAGCCGTTACAGCTATCTGATGGCGAATCAGAAAGACGAGGTAGGAATCGCAAGAGGGCTGGCGTGGACCCAGGTAGGCGGAGATACCCTGCAGATAGAGGTGAATGTTCTTCCGGGAAAAGGAGAACTTGTCCTTACAGGTCAGCTCGGAGACGTGATGAAAGAGTCCGCCCAGGCCGGCATTTCCTATATCCGCTCTGTAGCGGATCAGTACGGTATCGCGCCGGAATTTTTCCAGGAGCATGATATTCATGTACATATACCGGAGGGAGCTGTTCCAAAAGACGGCCCTTCCGCCGGGATCACCATGGCTACGGCAATGCTGTCCGCTATTACAAAAAAAGAAGTAAGGGCGGATGTGGCTATGACAGGAGAGATTACTCTCCGGGGCCGTGTACTTCCCATCGGCGGCCTGAAGGAAAAGCTTCTGGCGGCAAAATACGCAAAGATCAAAGAGGTGCTTGTTCCAGAGAAAAACAAGGGAGATATTCAGGATATGGATCCGGAGATCCTGAAAGGACTGAAGATCTTCTACGTAGGCAGTATGACGGACGTACTTCATGAAGCCCTGAGAGAACACTGAATACAGAGAGGAAACCAATGGTTATCAAACAAGCAGAATTAGACATTGTGTGCGGAGTCACCAGCCGACTTCCTGATACAGGAATGCCGGAAGTGGCTTTTGCAGGAAAATCCAACGTGGGGAAATCCTCCCTGATCAACGGACTGATGAACAGGAAATCCCTGGCCCGCACCAGCGGACAGCCGGGGAAGACCCAGACTATCAATTTTTATAAGATCAACAGAGAAATGTATCTGGTAGATCTTCCCGGATACGGATATGCCAGGGTATCCCAGTCGGAAAAAGAAAAATGGGGGAAGATGATCGAGCGTTATCTTCATACCTCCAAAAACCTCAGAGCTGTATTTCTTCTGATCGATATCCGGCATGCGCCTTCGGCAAACGACTGCCAGATGTATGAATGGATCCTTCACAATGGGTTTCAGCCGATCATCATCGCCACAAAGCTGGATAAGCTGAAAAGAAGCCAGGTTCAGAAGAATCTGAAAATCCTGAGAGAAGGGCTCCGGTTGGAAAAGGACGCCGTGGTGATTCCTTTTTCAGCAGAAACGAAACAGGGAAGAGATGAGATCTGGGAACTGATCGGAGAGCTGATCACGCCGGATTCCGGAGAAGAATCCTGAAAGGACGGCACAGAATGGGAATCATCAAAGCAGCAAAACTTGGATTTGACTATTTTAAATACGACGAAGACGGAAACGTGCAGGATACCCAGAGGGCAGTGGACAATGTGAACATAGATATCCAGGAGGGTGAATTTGTTGCTGTGCTGGGGCATAACGGCTCCGGAAAATCTACGCTGGCAAAACACATCAACGCCCTTCTTCTTCCTACAGAAGGAACGATCTGGATTGACGGGATGGATACTCTAAAGGAACCGGAGCTGTGGAAAATACGCCAGAAAGCCGGTATGGTATTCCAGAATCCGGACAATCAGATCATTGGAACAGTTGTGGAAGAGGACGTAGGATTCGGCCCGGAAAATATGGGAGTTCCTACAGAAGATATCTGGAAGCGGGTGGAAGAAAGTCTGGAAAAAACAGGGATGACCGCTTACCGCCATCATTCTCCAAATAAGCTGTCCGGCGGTCAGAAACAGCGGGTGGCGATCGCGGGAGTGATGGCTATGAGGCCCAGATGCATTGTGCTTGACGAGCCTACGGCTATGCTGGACCCCAATGGACGAAAAGAGGTTCTGGAGGCCGTGCGTCAGTTAAACAGACAGGAAAAAGTGACGGTGGTCCTGATCACTCATTACATGGAGGAAGTGATCCACGCGGATCATGTATATGTTATGGATGAAGGCCATGTGGTGATGGAGGGAACGCCCAGAGAGATTTTTTCCCAGGTGGAAACTCTGAAAAAATACCGTCTGGATGTGCCCCAGGTAACCCTTCTTGCCTATGAACTGAAAAAATCCGGAGTCGATCTTCCGGATGGGATTCTTACTACGGAAGAGCTGGTGAATATCTTATGTCAATAGAGCTGAAAAACGTAACATACACCTACAGCCCGGGAACCGCCTATGAGATCCATGCGCTGAAAAATATCAATCTTACTATTCCGGACGGTCAGTTTATCGGTATGATCGGCCACACAGGAAGCGGAAAGTCTACTCTGATCCAGCATTTCAACGCTCTGATCCGTCCTACCTCCGGAAACGTTCTGTATAACGGAGAAGATGTGTGGGCGGAAAACTACAACAGAAAAAATCTGAGAAGCCAGGTAGGACTGGTGTTTCAGTATCCGGAACACCAGCTTTTTGAAAGCGACGTTCTTTCCGATGTGTGCTTCGGGCCTGTAAATCAGGGGCTCAGCCGTGAGGAGGCGGAAGAGGAAGCAAAAAAAGCACTCATTCAGGTAGGGTTTAAGGAAAAGAATTTCCGGAAATCGCCTTTTGAGCTGTCCGGTGGTCAGAAAAAAAGAGTAGCTATCGCCGGAGTTCTGGCTATGAATCCGAAGATCCTGATCCTGGACGAGCCTACGGCAGGTCTTGATCCAAAAGGACGGGACGAGATTCTTGATCAGATCGCGGAACTCCATTCTGCAAGAGGGATCACTATTGTCCTAGTGTCTCACAGTATGGAGGATGTGGCGAAATATGTGGAACGTCTGATCGTGGTAAATAAGGGAGAAATTCCCTTTGACAGTACTCCGAAAGAAGTCTTTTCCCATTATAAAGAACTGGAGACCATGGGACTTGCGGCACCGCAGATCACCTACATTATGCATGCCCTGAAAGAAAAGGGCCTGAAGGTGGAAAGCGGAGTCACCACCATTCCCGAGGCAAGGGAGGAAATCCTGAAAGCCTTAAGGGAAGCCGGTTCTCCTTTGCTGAAAGGAGGACAGGAAAAATGATACGGGATATTACCATAGGCCAGTATTATCCGGCCGATTCCGTGATCCACAGGCTGGATCCCAGGACAAAACTTGCAGGCACTTTGATCTTTATTGTGTCTATATTTTTGTTCCACACGATTCCCGGTTATGCGGTGGCCACCGTCTTTTTGGCAGCGGCGATCAAAATCTCCAAAGTTCCGGTGAAGTTTATTTTCAAGGGTCTGAAGGCGATTTTCTTTATCCTTCTTATCACTATGGTGTTCAACATGCTTTTAACGCCAGGAGAGGTGCTGTGGAGCTTTGGGATACTGAAGATCACAAAAGAAGGAATTTCCATGGCGGTGCGCATGGCGATCCGGCTTATTTATCTGGTGATCGGTTCTTCGCTCATGACGCTGACGACCACTCCAAACCAGCTTACGGACGGTCTGGAGAAAAGTCTCAGGCCGCTGAATAAAATACATGTTCCGGTCCATGAGATCGCAATGATGATGTCTATAGCCCTTCGTTTTATTCCGATCCTGCTGGAGGAGACGGATAAGATCATGAAGGCGCAGATCGCCAGAGGAGCGGATTTTGAAAGCGGCAATCTCATCCAGAAAGTGAAAAGCATGGTGCCGCTTCTGGTGCCTTTGTTCATCTCCGCCTTCCGCAGAGCCAATGACCTTGCCATGGCTATGGAAGCCAGATGTTATCACGGAGGCGAGCACAGAACACAGATGAAGCCTCTGCAGTATAAAAAGAGAGACAGACTGGCTTATCTGGTGCTGCTGGTTTACCTGGCAGCTGCCGCAGGCTTCCGGATCGCCGGGATCTGAATGAAGAAGAAAGGGAAAATATGAAACGAGTAGGGCTTGTAGTAGCCTACGACGGCACAAACTACTGCGGATGGCAGATACAGCCAAACGGAGTGACTATACAGGGAGTCCTGAACGATACCCTGTCAGAACTTTTGGGTGAAAAGATCGAGACCATGGGCGCCAGCCGGACGGACGCGGGAGTCCATGCTCTTGGAAATGTGGCGGTGTTTGACACGAACACCAGGATCCCCGGGGAAAAAATTTCCTATGCTCTGAACCAGCGGCTGCCGGAGGACATCCGGATACAGCTTTCAGGGGAGGTGGAGCCTGACTTTCATCCAAGATACTGCGACAGTGAGAAAACCTACGAGTACCGGATCCTGAACAGAAGATTTCCGGTTCCAACAGAACGTCTCTATTCCTATTTTTATCATTATAAGTTGGATGTGGAGAAAATGAGGGAAGCAACCTCCTATCTTATCGGAAGACATGATTTTGCCAGCTTCTGCGGGACAGGAGCCCAGGTGAAATCTACTGTGCGTACAGTAACGGCTATTGAAGTATGGAAGGACGGAGATATGATCACGATCCGCGTATCCGGAGAGGGCTTTCTTTACAACATGGTCCGGATCATAGCCGGGACATTGATCCAGGTGGGGAACGGGCAGTATCCTCCGGAGAGAGTAAGAGATATACTCAACGCCTGTGACCGGGCAGCGGCGGGCCCTACGGCTCCGGCCCACGGACTGACATTGATGGGAATCCAGTTTTATGAGTGACGTGCTAAATGAAAAGATTCTGTTCCTGTTTACAAAAGACAGCGAGCTGCTGTCGGTAAACCAAAGGAATTGAAGAAGAAAAACAGCAGAAGAGCGATCCTTGAGAAATCGTCTTTCTGCTGTTTTTTGCTGCTGTAAAACGGATTAATAATATTCGTGATCCACCTGTATAACGGCAAAATATTTACTGCCTGGAATTTCGTGGATGCGGTTTTTCAGTTCGTTTACAATCTGATTATCTGTTGTCTTGGTTCCGCTGGGGACAGATACGTCAAAGATCAGATTCGTCCGTGTGGTTCCTTTGACCATGCGGAAATCATGCATACTGAAGGAAGGGTCGAAATCATGTACGATCTGCTTTACCTTTTCTTTCATTTCCAGAACTTCTGTGTCGTTGGTGACGATAGGATCCATGTGGATCGTGGCGGAGCAGTGGAGCTTTTCCTGCAGTTCGTGTTCAATATGGTCGATCTGTTCATGGATGGCCTGGATATCCCCCTGGGCGTCTACTTCGGCATGAAGTGAGATCATCAGCCGTCCGGGACCATAATCATGCACGATCAGGTCGTGGATATCGTAGATCAGCGGATGGGAAATGACGATCTCCCGGATTTCCTTTATGAATTCCTTTTTTGGCGGCCGGCCAAGAAGAAGATCCATAGTTTCTTTTAAAGTGGAGCCGCCGGTATAAAGAATGAAAATTCCTACCAGCACGCCGAACCATCCGTCCAGAAGGAGTCCGGTAAACTGGCTGATCACTGTAGCGGCCAGAACAAGGGCGGTAGATACGGTATCGCTTAAACTGTCCATAGCGGTCGCCCGCATGGCTGCGCTGTCTATTTTGGCGCTGACGGAGCGGTTGTAGTAAAACATATATAATTTTACCAGAATAGAGGCGGCGAGAATTCCAAGAATAACCGGGCTGCTGTCAATGGCCTCCGGATGTATGATCTTTTCCACAGAGGATTTGACAAGTTCAAAGCCCATGATCAGGATGGCCACTGACACCAGAAGTCCGGAAATATATTCCATCCGTCCATGGCCGAAGGGATGCTCCGGATCAGGCTTCTGACCGGAAATCCGGAAACCGATCAGGGTTATGATAGAGGATCCGGCGTCAGACAGGTTATTGAAGGCATCTGCAGTAATGGCAATGGAGTGGCTCAGAGTGCCGGCGATCCATTTTCCAAGAAAAAGCAGAAGGTTCAGGCCGATTCCCACAGCCCCGCAGAGCGTGCCGTATGCCTGACGCACCTGAGGGGATGAATAATTCCGGCGGTTTTTAATAAATATAGCAGATAACAAATGAATCATAATTACATCTCCCTGTATAATATCATTCCTTCGATATTAGCACATTCTATTATAAAATTCCAGAAATATTTACAAACTAAAAAGAAAATGATATATTTCCAGTATAGGAACAAAGTTTTTTGTGAAAGATATTATGCAGAATATCATGTACAACTATCTGGATCTCAGCTCATTTTGTGCGGAAAAAAGCTGTGGAAACAGAAACAGGGGAGGAATTGAATGGTAAATATCGAAGAACAAAGCTTAGTTATTGCAGATACAATTCTGATCGTAGATGACAGTGAGCTGAACAGAGTGATATTGAAAGAAATCTTTAAGGATACATATTCCATAGAGGAGGCGGAAAACGGGCAGCAATGCTTGGAAAAACTCATTCAGAAGAAAGAACATATATGTGCTGTCCTCCTGGATGTGATGATGCCGGTCATGGATGGGATGGAGCTGTTAAGGCGACTCAAAAAAGACACGGATATCCTGGATACGATACCAGTATTTCTGATCACTGCCGAGGCTGGTGAACAGGTGATCAAGGAGGGGTATCAGTTAGGCGTTATGGATGTGATCGAAAAGCCAGTGGTGCCTTATGTAGTGAAGCGAAGGGTGGATTCAGTAGTAGAATTGTTTCTTTCCAGACGCAAATTAAGCCGTCTGGCAGAATACCAAAAGCAGGAACTGATCAATAAAGAACTGGAAATCATGGACCTGAATAAGGGAATGATAGAGGCACTGGCAACTGCTATTGAATTCCGGAGCGGAGAATCAGGAGACCATGTGCAGCGGATCAGCGGGATCACAGAATATCTCCTGGGAAATACATCGATAGGGAAGGGATTTTCCAGGGAGGATATCCGCCTGATCTCTATGGCGGCTATCATGCACGATGTAGGAAAGATCGCGATTTCAGATATGATCCTGAATAAACCCGGCAGGCTTACTGCGGAAGAATTTGATATTATGAAAACCCATACTCTTCAGGGCGCGCAGCTATTGGAACAGATTCCCCAGTTAAGAAAACATGCGGTTTTCCACTATGCGTACGATATTGCACGTTATCATCACGAGCGCTGGAACGGAAAGGGATATCCGGACGGTCTGAAAGGAAACGAAATACCCATATGGGTGCAGGTGGTTTCTATCGCGGACGTATATGACGCACTGGTGAGCAAACGTGTTTATAAGTCTGCCTATAGCTATGATGAAGCCCGTAAAATGATCGAAGAAGGACAATGCGGGGAATTTAATCCAAAGCTTTTGGAGGCATTTGTAAAAGCAGAAAAGGAACTGCGAAAATTATATTATAATACACAGGAGAAAAAAAATGAATGAAAAACTAAAAGAACAACTGAGGCAGGCGGGAGTCGATGTGGAAAAGGCTGTAGAACGTTTTATGGGAAACGAAGATCTTTACTGGAAATTTGCGCTCAGATTTTTGGAAGATAAGAATACGCAGATGCTTTCGGAAGCTTTAGAAAAACAAGATGTAAAAGAAGCCTTTGCAGCAGCGCATAATCTGAAAGGAGTATGCGGAAATCTGTCATTTATGTATCTGTATGAAATTGCCGGGAATATGACGGAAGATCTTAGAAACGGCTGTCTGGAGAAAGCTGAATTAAAATTTCCCGAATTTCAAAAGAACTATCAGGAATTAATGGGAATTCTCGAGGAGTACGGGAAATGAAAATGGGTAATGTAAAACGGAACGGTGTTTTCCGAAAAATTACAAAAAGAGCAGTCGGTTGGTGGGCAATAGTGGCAATGGCTTTGTGCAGTGTGGCGGTAGTCCGGGGAGTCCTGCTGGCAAACGCGCAGAAAATGGGAAATGAGCTGGCTCACAGCTATTCCGTGGAGAACACAAAGAGTATAGTGGCTTATAAAGCAATGCTGCGGTTAAGCGCCGGATATATCGATGAGCAGCTTCAAAGCAGCGGGGATTCGGAGACATGGATCAAAGCCTTTCTGAAGAGTATTACAGATATTATGGGAGAAGGTACAATCGATCCTTATGCGGTCATTGATGGGAAAATTGTTGCCGCAAATCCATGGGAAGGTGATGCGGATTATGATATTGACAGTTCAAAATGGTATAAAAAAGCAATAGAAGCGGATGGAGAGGTGATTTTTACAGATGGGTATCAGGATGCGATCTCTGGAAAAGTGGTGATCACTCTTGCTCAGGAATGTAAGAGTTCCGGGGATGTTGTGGCGTTTGATATTTTTCCAGAACAGTTTCGTGTGGAAAAAGAGAGCAGCCGTCTTCCGAAAGGAAGTTCCTTCTTTCTGTGTGATTCCTCTGGAAATCTCCTTTATTCTGAAAGTCATCTGGATATTTCCAGAGAACAGATGCAGAACTATATAGATATGTTGATTTCAAAAATTCAAGATGGCTCTTTTGAAAGTTCCAGAGCGTATGTCCACAATCCCCGGGATGAAAAAAGAGCTGCCTATTATGACGTGGCGGAAAACGGATGGATCTCCATCGTAACGATTCCCTATAGTTCTCTTTTAGGCGGCGTTCAGACGATATCAATATGGTATATTGCTATCTTACTGGTATTTCTTGTGGTCTTTGTAGTCATGACTATCAGGGAAGAAAAAATGAACAAAAGCTTCCGCAGAACAAATGAAACGGTGCGCGTATTGGGAAATTCTTTTTATGCCCTTTATCGTGTGGATTTTTCCGGGGGAACCTATGACATGATCAAGGGTTCTGATTATGTACGAAGCAAGATACCGCCTCAGGGGAAGTATGAACTTCTGATGAATACCATGGGAGAGCTGATGAAACCAGACGTATTTGAGGATTTCAGGAAAAGTTTTTCTGTAGAAAATATCAGAGGACTTGTTGCAAGGAGAGTCCGGGATTACGGAGGCGACTTTCAGCGTGTTTTTGACGGAGCTTATCGATGGGTAAATGTACGTCTGCTTTTCGATGAGTCGCTGAATCCAGATGAAGCGGTATTATGTTTCCGGGAAGTAGACGAAGAAAAAAAAGAACAGCTTGGACAAATACAGCTCTTAAAAGAATCTCTGAGAGCGGCACAGGAAAGTGAAGAGTCCAAGAATTCCTTCTTTTCCAATATGTCTCATGATATGAGAACACCGCTGAACGCTATTATCGGTCTGTCAGAGCTGGCGGAAAAACATCTGCAGGAACCGGAAAAAATAAGCGGATATTTAGAAAAAATCGGATATTCCAGTAAACAGCTCTTGGGACTTATCAATGATATCCTTGAAATCTCTAAAATGGAAAAAGGGAAGATCACTTTGGACAGCCGCCATTTTAACCTGAAAAAGTGTATTGAGGCATGTACAGAAATGGTGCGCCCACAGATTGAAAAGGACGAAAAAAATTTTTCGTTGAAATTTGAATTGAAAAATGAAGAAGTATATGGGGATTCTTTCCGGGTTACGCAGATCCTCAGCAATCTGCTCTCCAATGCGGTAAAGTTTACTTCAAAGGGAGACAGTATCTCTCTTAGCGTTACAGAGATTCAGGGAAAAGAGTTTGTAAAATATAAAATCGTAATTAAAGATACCGGGGCGGGAATGTCAAAAGATTTTCTTGATAAAATCTTTATACCTTATGAGCGGGAAGTTCGTTTTGGAGCAAAAAATGTATCCGGCACCGGACTGGGGATGCCTATTGTAAAAAACATTCTGTCCCAGATGAACGGAAAAATTTCGGTAGACAGTGAACTGGGAAAAGGAAGTACCTTTACGGTGATCCTGCCGTTCCGAAAAATGGAGATGGAAGAGAAAAAATCAAACATGGCAACCGGAGAAACTGATACAGAGAAGGCGGCTGTGGATGACAAAACGGAAAATCCTGAAAAGAGATCTTCAGAGAATTTCCTGGATGGCAAAAAAATTTTGTTGGCAGAGGACAATGAGATAAATATGGAAATTGCCTTCGAGCTTTTATCGATGTATGGAGCCCAGGTAGTGAAAGCGTGGAATGGACGGGAAGCAGTAGAGCTTTTTGAAAAATCCGGGGAGTTTGAATTTGATGTAATCCTCATGGATATGCAGATGCCTGAGATGGATGGATGCGAAGCTTCGCGGACTATACGGAAGATGAAAAGGAAGGACGCAAAAAGTGTTCCTATCCTTGCAGTGACAGCTAATGCCTTTGCAGAGGATCTGTCAGCAACTTCGGCAGCAGGGATGAATGCTCATATTTCTAAACCTATTGATTTCCATTTGCTGTGCAGAACTTTGAAGGAAGTGATGCATCTGGCGCAAGAGTGATGTTTTTGCTGCTATCATGCCTGCAGCAGATCCACACTGACTTTTACCTGGAAGAAAGGTACGTATGAAAAGGAAATGATATATTTCAGATAAGGAAGGTAAACAGAAGACTTGATCGGGGGAAATATATGAAGAATCTTGAAAGTATAGTAATGCTGATCGACGCGGATAATACGCAGCTTTCAAAGCTGGAAGCAGTTATACAGGAAATCTCCGCCAAGGGACGTATTGTAGTAAAAAGAGCATATGGAAACTGGCGGAAGGAAACCCTGAAAAACTGGGAGGAGGAACTGAAACGTCTGGCGATCAAAGCAGAGCAGCAGTTTGATTATGTATCCGGAAAAAATGCGACGGATATGGCTCTTGTGATCGACACGCTTGATCTGCTGCACAGAGGGCTGTATGACGCCTTTGTGATCGTTGCCAGCGACAGCGATTATACGCCTCTTGCCATCAAACTTCATGAGTCCGGCGTTTACGTTATGGGAGTAGGAGAAAAAACAACTCCGGTGGCGTTCCGAAACGCCTGCGATGAATTTGTATTCCTGGAGAATCTGAACAAGACAACGGACAGCCATCAGACGAAGGCAGCAGGAAAAAACAGCGGAAAAAAGGAGACGGAGATAGCGGAGACAGAGGAACCCCAGGGAGATGAAATGAGAGAGATCCATAAGCTGTTAAGGATCGCCTGGGATAAATATCAGGAAAATGACGGATATGTAAACGTCAGTTCGGCCGGACAGTATATCAAGCGCGCAAAACCTGATTTTGACGCAAGAACTTATGGCTTTTCCAAGCTTCCGGATCTTATAGAAGCGTTTCCGCGAAAATATTCGATAAAGCGTTATAAAGGAAAGGGCACAGTGACGATCATTGCTTATAAATGTCAGTAACTTTCATCTGCGTATTTTAGACGCAGGAACGGAAATTGTTGGCATAAAAAGAAATACAGTGCTATAATTGAAAGAAAACAAGGAGGTATGAAACATGACAAAAGAAGTACAGCAGTATGTGATCGAAAAATCAAAAGAACTTATGGCTGCCGCTTCTTGCTGCCAGGAAGCCAAAGACGCCGCTCAGAAATGGATCGATTCTGTGGGAACAGAGAATGAGGCGGAAGAAACAAAGAAGTATATCGAAGAGCTGGAAGCGGATATTGTTACTGTGGACGGCCTGATCAGTTTTGCAGAATCCGAAATGGGCGCGAAAGTGTTCGGCGGAGAAGAGCAGGCAAAAGGTGTGGCTGCTCACGGAAGAGAGATCAAGGCTGCCGGAGCGAAATACTGTGACTGTCCGGCCTGCGCTGCAGTGGAATCGATCCTTGCAAAGAAAGAAGAAATGCTGGGATAAGCACAGAGGAAATATTCCGCTTCGGACCAAAAGTCTGAAAAGAGATAAGATATGATTTCTGATCAGGTATACTGCCGGGATCAGCGAAGAAAAGCGCGCTGATCCCGGCAGTTTCTTAAATCATATCGGATGAGGCGCTTGAACAAAGAAATTACTCGGTTTGGAGCGAGTTGCCTTTGTCTACGAACGCTAGCATCCATGTGCGGGAAGGAAAATGTCCTTTCGTACACAGATACAAAACATTAAGAAAGCAGAACGGTATCCGCATGAAAAATATAAAAAGTTTTTATAAAGAATTTTTCTTTCTATATATTGTGCTGGTACTCCAGAATATTGTGACTTTAAGTGTGAATCTTATGGACAATGTAATGCTGGGAGCCTACAGCGAGACAGCGCTTTCCGGCGCGGCTGCAGTCAATCAGATCCAGTTTGTATACCAGCAGATTCTTACGGCAATGGGAGACGGACTGGTGATCTTCTGCAGTCAGTACTGGGGAAAGAAGCAAACGGGGCCTATGAAAAAGATTGCTGCCGCAGCAATGTACGGAGCATTGGCGGCGGCAGTTTTGCTGTTTGTCCTGGCAAGTCTGTGTCCCTATCAACTAGTGGGGCTGTTTACTACAGATATGAGCATAATCGAGGCGGGAGTCCAGTATCTGGGGATCATTCGTTTTACATATTTGTTTTTTGCTGTAACACAGATCCTGCTGGCAACACTGCGAAGTGTCGGGACGGTGAAAATAGCGTTTCAACTGTCTGTAATGGCGTTTTGTGTAAACTGCGGGATCAATTATCTTCTTATTTTTGGAAAATTCGGCGCGCCCAAGCTGGGCATCCGGGGAGCTGCCATTGGCACACTTGCCGCCAGGATACTGGAGCTTACCATCCTTCTCATCTATATCGCAGTAAAGGAAAAACATCTTCACCTGAAACTGTCTGACTATATGTATCCTGATAAGGAACTGAGCAGAGATTATATCAAGGTTACGGCGCCAATGCTGATGGTACAGGGATTATGGGGCGTAAATACAGCGCTCCAGACAGTTATTCTGGGCCATATGACCGCGATCGCCATCGCAGCAAACAGCGCGGCCTCTAATCTTTTTCTCCTGGTCAAGTCAATGGCTGTGGGAGCTGCCTCCGCATCGGCTATCATTATAGGAAAACTGATTGGAAAAGGAGATTTCAGCACTGTAAAAAAATGTGCCGGCAGATTTCAGAGAATTTATATTGTGATCGGAATCTGCTCGGGAGTTCTTTTGTATTTTCTCAGAGTCCCGTTTCTTTCATTGTATGATCTGAAACCGGAGACAATGGAAATGGCTAATTCGTTTCTGCTTATTTTGTGTGTGGTTGTAGTGGGAATGTCTTATCAGATGCCTGTGAATAACGGCATTATACGAGGCGGCGGGAATGTGGCGTTTGTAGTTAAGATGGATCTGATAAGTATCTGGCTGATCGTGATCCCGCTGTCAGCAGTTATGGCGTTTGTGGTCAAAGCCTCTCCGGTCGTGGTGGTATGCTGCCTGAATGCCGACCAGATTTTTAAGTGTATACCTGCATATATAGAAGTCCACTATGGGAACTGGATACGCAAATTGACAAGAGACTGCTGAAATGCAAAATTTCTTGCCCGGAGTGTTTCCGTCATGATATCATAAATATCTAAATATCTGAATATCTGAGAGGAGCGGAATCTATGAATATCTGTGTTTACGGCGCTTCCAGCGCAAAGCTGGAACCAGTGTATTATGAAAAAACAGAAGAGCTTGGAAAAATGATAGGAGTCCGGGGACATGGACTTGTATTCGGAGGGGGAAAGACCGGGCTTATGGGAGCGGCGGCCAGAGGGGTATCCGCCAGTCATGGATATATCCTTGGGATTGCACCGACCTTTTTTGACCAGCCGGGGATTCTTTATGAGAATTGTTCAGAATTTATTTTTACCGAAACCATGAGGGAGAGGAAATATCTTCTTGAGAAAAAGTCGGACGCGGTGATCGTCCTGCCGGGAGGCATCGGCACCTATGAAGAATTTTTTGAGATACTGACCCTGAAAAGTCTCGGAAGAGTAAATCGTCCTATCGTTCTGTACAATATTCAGGGATATTATGATATTATAAGGAAACTTCTCCAGCAGACTGCGGATAAGGCGTTTATGGAAAAGGAAAATCTGGAACTCTGTCGGTTTATGGATAAACCGGAGGAAATCCTGGACTACATAGAACACTGGCAGGAAACTTTCCCCATGGAGAGCCTGAAAGAGTAGGACATTTTGCAAAATATACAGAAGCACAAAAAATCAAAAAGCGCTGATCGAAAAACGGCTGAATAACAAGGCAATACTTGCTTTAGATCGTAAATTGTAAGATTATTTGTGATAAATGAAATAATTTTTAATTTTCAACAAAAAACTATTAAAAAAAACATCAAATTTGGTTAATCTGTTTCGGACGTCCCTGCTATAATATAAACCGTAACAGGGAAACAAAATACTTAACAAACCTCTTTTTCATTAAAAAGTTGAAGGCTGCTAAGCAATCAGATTTTTGGAGGAAAAGATAAATGAATACTTTAAAAGCTG
>DWVA01000157.1 GCA_019120475.1 Candidatus Blautia intestinipullorum
GTTATAAAACGCGGAAAAAGAGCTATAAAAATCGACAGTCGCCCGGCAACCCATCAAGGAAAAAGTCTGAAACCGATTGACGATATGGGGCAAGGTAGAAAGAATTTTATTTAACCCCATCAGAAGTTTGGGACGGTCTGGAGAAATATGCTGATTTTTATAGGCGTACCGATATGCAACATATTCCTCATCCATATAAACGCCCTTTTTGGCATCTTCTCTCGCCATTCTCCGAATATTTTCAACAACTGCGTCCGGCAATGAGGTGTTGTTCTCAAACTCTGTAGTTGCAGAAGTGTTCTCTGCATCCTTTTTCCCGCTGATTTCCACGGTATCCTCTCTGCTGAACTTGGTACTGGCTGCCTGTGACATACCTTTCGCCACCGCATTGCGTGTGTTCGGGATATAGAGTGAACCAGAAATGGTAGTAGAAGATATATTCATCTTTTGTCCCTCCTTTTACCTTGTGCAAAGTCTCAAAACCAGCTTAAGAAAGTTGTGTGTCAATATTAAATACTCTAATTGTATTTTCGGCTATTTTTAAAGAAAATTAAGTTGTTTGAACACAAAAGCAAAACAGAGAGGGAGAATTTACAGAATAGTGAGTGGCTGCCTGCCAAACTTTTGCGTGCTGCTTTATTCTGGAAATCTTAAATTTTAAGAAAACAGGTCGATATAACCATTAGAAAGAATTTATATGGAAGGAGTTTTTCACGATGTCATGGCAAGTACCCAATATAAACGGTCAGCTCTCGTCCGAGCTGGTCAACAGCGGGTGGACTATATATAAAAGCACCCAATCCGGTCAAGGAAATACACGGCCAGCTGTTGGCGGGCAAGCGCGTCTTTCCCCGCCCTCTTTCGATACCGTAGATTTTAGTGACAGCAGTATCCCTGATATTACTCCTGAAATTCCAGAAGGTATGTTTCCCAACGGGGCACAAGTGGATGAAGATGGGAAAACGATTGTCAACAACCTGTGGGGTGGAATTAAAGTGGAATCCCGGATCGGAGCAGACGGCCAGTTTATCACATTTCCCGATGAGGCTAACCGGAGTGCTGCCAAAGGCGCCGCTACCCATGGTTTCTTTTATCACACCACGGATTTTCTAAAGGAGGCCGCCCAAAAGTACAGTACATTGGGTGAAAATGAAACCTTCCGTTTTCGGGATATTCAAGATGAAGGTTTTATCTGTGACACCCTGGATTTTCTGACCAATGGTAACTATACGGAAAAAGATGTCGCCGCCATGAAAGATCAAATGGAAGATGTCGTTCTGGAGCTAGCACAGCAGATCAAGGATGGCAAAGAGTTTGATTTAAGCAGTGTCCAGACAAAGTTGACTATTGGCGGCTCTGAAATCGGAGTTGGACAGCTTTTTGAGCTGCAATCATTGGGCAAAGATTTGGAAGGTGTTTTGAATCAAACTTCCGTAGGCCAGATGGATTCCTTTGCATACGCTCAGAAAGGTCTTGCAAAATCTATCGCTGAATACTATGGCAAAGACTATGGAGCGGTAGGTGAACTGTTTGCAGACGGCATCGGGCGGCTTTATGAAAAAAGCATCCAAAATGTTCAAAAGCTAAACAATAGCATGAACAGTGGCTATGGCGGAATCGGTTGGTCGCAGAAGGAAAATGATTCCGTTCACACCGGCCTTGAAATTTCCGACCTGTTTGCCAATCTGGATTGCAGCAGCAAGGACGCTTTTATGGCGGATTTCAACGCAAAGCTCTCCGATATGCGCACCCTTGTGCAGCAGTTTGGCAAAAAGTATAATCTCTCCGACACTTATTTGGGGATTGCCGGAGATATGGCAAACTTGATGAAATATGTTCAGTCGGCGATTAGATGATTTGAGAGAAGTGCCTTTTTGTTCATCATCTTTTGCCAGCCATTTTATGTGTAAAAGGAGGTAAGGCCCTATGTTTGTATCAAATCTGCCCGGTTCTCTCCAGGGAGCTTGGGGCAATGCTCCATTTTTACAGGTTAATAGCCCTAAAATCGGAATCTTGGGACAAAACACCCCTGCACAGGATGTTCTGGGGCGAATGTCGGAGAATCTGTTGGATGCCCAGCAGCAAACCTCCCTTCGGGATCGTGTGGAGTTAAAATTTTCTGGAGTTTTGGACACGGAGTATTCTGCCCTGTCGGAGGTTCCAACCGAGACTCTAAAGTGTTTTGCCGGATTACTGGATGCGTACGCACGCTTTAACAGCATGACCGAGCATGCGCTGACAGAATACCGGGATCAGCTGACCGCCTTTGACCAGACCATTCAGGAGTACCAGGATATGCTGGATGGTAAGGCTGCACTGCCGGAGGACATGACCACAGAACAGGTACAGGCCATGCTGGATCTGGTGAAGGAGACCAGGGCTCAGTTTTTGCAGGATGGCGGCAAAGAAGTAAACCGCCGGCTGGCCTTCTCAAACAGCTATGCAGATGACAGACTGTTCAACCATGTGGTATCCGCCGTGTTGGGCGAATCTTTCGAGAATGCGGGTAAGGGTGCCGATTTCTGGCGTATTGACCCAAATGCGGAGGACATCTATGGGGAAATTGACCGGGCGTTGGGTGCAGTGGACAGTTTGACCCAGACTTGCAGACAGGGCCTTGGCGCTATTGCCACGGAGCTGAAGCGCCGGGGCTATGATGATTCTGACTTCATGCATTATTACAGCCAGTGGTATCAGTCCGAAAAGCCCCAGCTCTTGTGCAGTGAGATGAATGCTCTGGTGGAACGCACCCTGGCAGATCTGCGCGAAAAAAGTCTGGCAGTTTCCGAAGGTATAGATGAGTAAAGCTGACAGACTGGATGGACTTTCAGGAAGGGGTGTAGCAAAATGACGATCACAGATATGGCCCGTATGATGATGAACGCAGATCGGTATCAGTGTGGGGGCACACAGCCGAAATATCCAAACGGCGCTGCGGTATCAGATCCGAATGCACCTGATGACGGACTGGATATTACAGGCATGACCGCAGCGGACTTTCACATCATCCCCGTATCCAAAGAAGCAGAGCAGGCGGTACGG
>DWVA01000158.1 GCA_019120475.1 Candidatus Blautia intestinipullorum
GCATATGGCATCCTGCTTTGTGCAGCCCAAAGTAGCCCAGCAGCGTGACCGGCAGAAAAAATAAAATGAAAATGTACGAATTAAACAGCATTTCTCTACTCCTTACCTCATTTACCTGTTTGTCATTATACCGGAGAGTTTTTTTGCATGCAATATTTTTGTAACTTTTTCGATACATTTTTTATTATTTTGTTATATTTATGTCTTATCTTTCTTCTCATCCTCTTATGGATTCCATTTTTTTAATTCTCTTCTGCATAAAGAACAGAGCCCGTACCTTTTGTTTTCCTCATAAAACAAAAGGTACGGGCCCTTATTTCTTTCTTTTTATCCTCTAACGGTCAAGAACGTCAACCTTTGTGTCGTCTTTCGCGTCCAGATTATTGATATACTTTTTCGTCTCTTTTACGATCACATTAGATAAAAGGAGGACCGCCGCCAGATTCGGGATCGCCATCAGCGCATTGAGTATATCCGCAATGGTCCACACCAGGTTCAGGGAAACTATCGGCGCAATGGCCGCTACTGCGATATACAGCACCCGGTATGGGATCAGTCCTGCTTTTCCGGAAAAATATTCCACGCAGCGCTCGCCGTAATATGCCCATCCAAGAACAGTTGAGTAAGCAAAGGAAATAATGCCTACCACCAGGATCACCGGACCCAGAACAGGAATCTGCTGAAATGCCAGAGTAGTAAGAATACCTCCGTCCGTAATATTTCCCATATCAATAGAGGGATTCTTCATGATGCTGGTCACCAGCACAAGACCTGTCATCAGACATACCACCACCGTGTCCCAGAAAGTACCTGTACTGGATACAAGTGCCTGACGCACCGGATTTCTCGTCTGAGCAGCCGCAGCTGCGATAGGCGCGGAACCCATGCCTGACTCATTTGAAAACAATCCTCTGGCGATTCCATACTGCATGGCGATCATGATCCCTCTTCCCACCAGTCCGCCGGCAGCGGCTCCCGGAGTAAAGGCAAGACGGCAGATCGTCTGAATAGCCGGAATAATATAGTCGTAATTAATGCCAAGGATGATCAGACATCCAAGCACGTAAAAGATCGCCATAAACGGAACAAGCTTTTCACATACGTTGGCAATCGATTTGATTCCGCCGAAAATAACAAGAGCCGTCAGCACAGCTACCACGATCCCTACCACAGCGGGAGGGATCTTCAGATTTTCTTCGCAGACCGTAGCGATAGCGTTGACCTGAGTGGCGCAGCCGATTCCAAAAGATGCGAAGCCTCCGAAAAACGCGAAGAGTACAGCCAGCCATTTCATGTGGAGTCCCCTCTCAAGGGCGTACATCGCTCCTCCCTGCATTCTTCCATCCTTTGTTTTTACCCGGTATTTCACAGCGATCAGAGACTCGCTGTATTTCGTCGCAATGCCGAATACTCCGGTAAGCCAGCACCATAACACCGCTCCGGGACCTCCCAGGGCCACCGCCGTTCCCACGCCGATAATATTGCCGGTTCCTATTGTGGACGCCAGAGCCGTAGTAAGCGCGCCAAACTGGCTGACCTCGCCTTCGGCGTCAGGGTCCTTTGTCACTGACAGGCGGATGCCGGTAAAAATTTTCTTCTGGATAAACCCTGTGCGGACAGTCATAAAAATATGCGTCCCAAGAAGAAGCAGGATCATCCACCAGCTCCATACCCACTGATCGATCTGATTGATCACATTGGTAATTGTCTCCATTCTCTTTCCTCCCGCAATTTTTTGATATTTGTAAAATTACAGCCCATAAAATCACGAGAATATTATATCGAATATCAACAGCTTCCGCAACACTTTATTGCGTTTTCACTGCACTTTGTTAAATTTTCGTAAAAAACTACCGCCATTTAAGCTTTCCGGCTGTCAGGATCCGGCCGTTTCCGACTTATCCATCCAGTTTTTTAAGTCTTTCATCTTCTCCTCTGCATCTTTTCTTCCGATATCATATACCCGCTGGATTTCTTTCAGATCCTTCTCCATCCGGCCGATGGTGAGCTTTTCACTTGGACGGATCACAAATATTTCTCCGTTTTCCTCCATCTGACGGATATCCTTCAGCGTCTGATTGTATACTTTGTGCCTGTTTTTCAGAGTTTCCGCGAAAAGAGGATAACGCCGGTAGCGCAGCTCTGCCATACGGGCATTCTGTGGCTTCTTTTCATATCCTTCTTCTCTCGTAAGCACTACCACGTTTCTCTCGTATCCCATCTTCTGAAACTGCTTTACCGGAATACTGTCCGCACAGCCGCCGTCCAGCAGTTTCTTTCCATCATAAGTAACGATCTTTGACACATAAGGCATGGAAGCGGACGCCCGCATAGCGTCGATCTGTCCCATCATATCTGTAATCTTGATATACTCTGCCTTTCCTGTTTTCAGATTGGTACAGGTAACGTAAAAATCTGTATCGGACTTTGCAAACACTTCATAATCAAAGGGATCCAGCCGTTCCGGTATTTCATGATAGCAGAATTTCTCTCCTACGATTTCTCCTGTATGCAGAAGATTCCAGAAACTCATAAAATGTTTGTTGTTCCGGTATTTCTTATAATACCGTATGCTTCTGCCCTTCTGGCCCGACACAAAAGAGCAGCCGTGGAGCGCTCCGGCCGAAACTCCGATCACTCCGTCAAAATGAAGGCCATGATCCATAAAAACATCCAGCACGCCGGCTGTATAGATTCCTCTCATGGCTCCGCCTTCCAAAACCAGTCCTGTTTTCATGTATGTTCACCTTCCTATATTCCAACTGTTCTGAACCTGTCTGTATGCTTCCCGGAAGCTGATCCCATGGTCCGCGGCCAGAGCCGCCGTACTTTCATACTCCGGATAGCAGACCTGGCATCCGTCCGGCAATGTGCAGATTTTCACCGCGGCAGATCCAAGAGGGGTGGATATCTCTGCCGTTTTTCTTTCTAAAACGGTACGTTCCATGACAGTCCTGCGGATACCGATGGTCGTCGTCTCTTTAAAAATAATCTCTTCCATCCGGCGGATATCTTCTGCCGTACAGATAACTGTCAGCTCATAAGCCGGACGGTTTTTTTTCATATAGACAGGCGTATAATGCACCTCTCTGGCTCCTGCCTGAAAAAGCTTATCCATCACAAGACCCAGCGCCTCTCCGGTACAGTCGTCGATATCTGTTTCCAGACGAAATACTGCGTCTTTATCTGTCCGCCCTTCTTTTTCCTCTTCTGTCCGGAAAACCGGCTCTTCTTCCGTTTTCCCACTTTCTTCCGATGTTCCCCTGGCTGTCTCCGGCCGGATCAGCATCGCCCTTAAGAAGCCCGGGCACGCATACTGGCGTTTTCCTGCCCCAAGGCCGATCTTTTCTATGGTGAATGCCTCCGGAAGACAGTCGGAAGTACGGATGGCGGCCGCAATGGCTGCCCCGGTCGGCGTCACCAGTTCTCCCTCCACCTCTGTGATCTTCAGCTTCAGATGATTCTGCTCCGCAATATTGACTACTGCCGGCACCGGAACAGGAATCACTCCATGCTGGCACCGGATACATCCGGTGCCTTCCCACAGCTTTGACACGATCACATCTGTAATATCCAGATTGTCCAGGCAGATAGCTGCCGCCGCTATATCCACAATGGAATCCACAGCCCCTACCTCATGGAAATGCACCTGGTCTGCGGGCACTCCGTGAGCTTTTGCTTCCGCCTGAGCCAGTATATCAAAAACAGACAAAGCCGTCTTTTTCGCTCTTTCCGTCATAGAGGAAGAGCAGATGATCTCCTGTATCTCTTTCAGTCCTCTGTGTTCATGGCGATGCTCATTTCCCGAATGCTCATGCTTATGATGTTCTCCGTGGTGATGACTGTGTTCTGAATGTTTTTCATGGAAATTCCCATGAAGATATTCCATATCATGATCATGATTTTCGTGGGCTTCATCCAGGATCACCGCAAAGTCGCAGGCATCCAGCCCTGCTTTTTTCACTCTGGAAACCTCTGTGCAGAATCCGCCTACGCCAAGACCTGCAAGTGTGTTTTCCAGCACCCCCCTGTCAGCTCCCAGATCCAGAAGAGCAGCTACTGTCATATCTCCGCTGATACCGGAATAACATTCCAGATATAAAGTTTTTCCCATTGTACCCTCCGTTATTTTTCCTGTTCCCGGATACCGAGACGGTTGATCTGCGTGGCGATATATCCTGCCCCGTATCCATTGTCAATATTTACCACAGCGATTCCATTTGCGCAGGAGTTGATCATTGTCAGAAGAGCGGACAGACCGTTCATGCTTGCTCCGTATCCTACCGAGGTCGGCACCGCGATCACCGGCTTATCCACAAGTCCGCCAAGGACGCTGGCAAGAGCGCCCTCCATTCCAGCCACCGCGATCACACAGTTAGCGTCCTGAATGGTTTCCAGCCGGGAAAGCAGGCGGTGGATCCCGCTGACTCCCACGTCATAAATCCGTTCCACCCTGGCGCCGAAAAACTCCGCCGTCTGGGCAGCTTCCTCCGCCACTGAAATATCTGCCGTTCCCGCGGTACAGACCGCAATCCTGCCTTTTCGTTCCTTATTTTTCTTTTCTATCTTGATTATATGGGAAAGCTCATCGTATTCCACCCCCGGAAGGAGATCCTTTACCAGTTCGTATTGGTGATGGGAAGCTCTTGTTCCCAGCACCTCGCCGTTATCTTCATACAGTCTCTGAAAAATACGGACAAAATGTTCATCGGCCTTCCTGCTGCAGAAGATGACTTCCGGAAATCCGCTTCGTATTTCTCTGTGAGAATCCAGCTTCGCGTATTCTCCCATTTCTTCAAAGGGTTCTTTCCGGAAATAGTGTTCCGCCTCTTCCACGGTGATTTCATTATTCTTGAATCTGGTCAAAATCTCCCTTGCTTCCATAATTATACACCTCTCTTTGAAAAAAGGAAGGAGTCTGCTTTCCGCCTGCTTCCTGCACGCTTCCTGCATTCTCCCTCCAATGATTGTTTCTGCTCACATACGGTACAGAATCATACCGCCTTTTCTCTCGTATCCGGTGTCCCACAGTTCCTCCAGGGACAGCCATTTGCTTTCGCCATATGTAACTGCTTTTACTTGAAAACCTTCTTCTGTTTCTCTGTAGCCTGTCAGCATAAACCAATGCCACACATAGTCATCCAGCTTAATATTTTTATGTTTCAGAAGAAGATATGGAATCGGACATGACTGATCGATCTGTTCACGGATCGCGTCTGCGGCTTCCTGCCAGGTATGTTCTCCGTGAAAAGGCTTCATCTCAAGCTCCGTATCTCCCACATCGTGGAGATATCCCTCAAAGCCTTCCATAAACATTTCCAGTGTGTCAATTCCGTTTGGTCTTGGACAAAGATACGGCTTCATCTGATAAGCAAACCGTATATACTCGTCCTTGTCGATTTCCTTTGTTTCATAAGGATAGAGATCGGATTTTCCTGCCTGACGCGCAAAATAAATACAGCTCTCACAGGCCGCTACCGCGCCGCATCCGCCGTCTCTCATAGAAGATTCCGGAAACCAGTCCTGGTTTCCCCCATACGATCCATCTACCTGAAAATAATTCAGTTCATTTCTCTGCATTCTTTCCAAGTTCTCTCCCGTTCCTCTCTGTTAAAAAATTTCTCTTTCATCGTATAAA
>DWVA01000159.1 GCA_019120475.1 Candidatus Blautia intestinipullorum
ATCTCTATTTTTGTCTATAATTTACAAAATCAAGGAAGGATATTCGTTGAAAAAAGAGAAAAGGAAATAAAGAGTTGACTTTAGCAGAAAGAAGTATTATTGTAAAATCAACAAATGGATACATTATCAAATATCAAAACAAGGAGGGGAAGAAATGGATCCTATGGTAATCACCTTAATCCTTCTGGCCTTTGCCATCGTGATGTTTGTGCTGGAGAAGATCCCCCTGGCCCTTACATCTATGATCGTGTGCATCGCCCTGGTTGTAACAGGAGTGCTGACTATCGAGGAAGCATTTGAAGGATTTATTGACACGAATGTCATTCTTTTTGTAGCCATGTTTATCGTGGGAGGAGCGCTGTTTGAAACCGGAATGGCAAACAAACTTGGGGGAATCGTGACAAAATTTGCAAAAACAGAAAGACAGCTGATCGTTACCATTATGGTTGTGGTAGGCACAATGTCTGGGTTCCTGTCAAATACAGGAACGGCAGCAGTCCTTATACCTGTGGTAATAGGAATCGCCGCCAAGTCAGGGTTCTCCCGGTCAAAACTGCTGATGCCATTAGTGTTTGCTGCAGCAATGGGAGGAAATATCTCCCTGATCGGAGCCCCGGGAAATCTGATCGCCCAGGCAGCTCTTCAGGATATCGGCCTGAACTTTGCCTTTTTTGACTATGGAAAGATTGGTATTCCAATGTTGATCGCAGGCATTCTCTTCTTCGCAACTATCGGGTATAAGCTTCTGCCGGACAAGCCCAGTGTAAAGACGGACACTACTTTTGATGAGGAAGTGGACTACAGTAACGTGCCTGCCTGGAAACAATATCTTGCGCTGATCATTTTAGTACTTACAATCCTGGCCATGATCTTTGAAGATGTGATCGGCATTAACCTGGCAATCTCAGGAGCGATAGGAGCTATCCTTTTGATCCTGACGGGAGTTATTTCAGAAAAGCAGGCTATAAAATCTATTGATATGCAGACCATTTTTCTGTTTGGAGGAACCCTGTCTCTGGCTAAAGCTCTTGAAGTGACGGGAGCAGGTGAAAAGATAGCGGAAGTAGTGATCGGTCTGATCGGAGAAAATTCTTCACCTTTCCTGCTGCTGGTAGTGGTTTTTGTGCTGGCATGTGTAATGACAAACTTTATGTCCAATACAGCAACTACAGCCTTGCTGGTGCCCATCAGCATTTCTATTGCCCAGGGAATGGGAGCAGATCCCAGCGCTGTTGTTATGGCCACTGTGATTGCCGGCTCCTGTGCATATGCCACCCCTATTGGAATGCCGGCCAATACTATGGTGCTGGCGCCGGGGGGATATAAGTTTACCGACTATGCCAAAGCAGGATTACCTTTGATATTAGTATCCACTATTGTAAGTTTGATTTTATTGCCGATCTTTTTCCCGTTTTATCCGTAGAAGACAGGAAAATCCGGCAGGAAATAAATAATGCGCCGGGCGGCGCAAACGAAAAAGGAGGAAGTTAAAAATGAGTAATGAACAGGCAGTTCAAAAGATGACAGATATTATGGCGAAATTTGTGGCCTATACGGGAAAAGTCCTTCCCGATGACGTAAGAGAAAAATTAGCCCAGCTGCGGGAGAAGGAAACCAGTGAACTGGCAAAAACCATTTATGATGCGATGTTTAAGAATCAGGAGTTGGCAAAGAAACTGAATCGTCCCAGCTGCCAGGATACAGGAGTTCTCCAGTTTTTTGTAAAATGCGGTGTGAATTTCCCTCTGATCGGCCAGGTGGAAGCTCTTCTGAAAGAGGCGGTTATACAGGCAACTATAAAGGCTCCTCTCCGTCATAACAGTGTCGAAACCTTTGACGAATATAATACGGGAAAAAATGTGGGAAAGGGAACTCCTACTGTATTCTGGGAAATCGTGCCGGATAACGATCAGTGCGTAATAGATACCTACATGGCAGGAGGAGGATGTACCCTTCCGGGCAAAGCCATGGTATTGATGCCCGGTGAAGGCTACGAAGGTGTGACCAAATTTGTGATGGACGTTATGACCAGCTATGGCCTGAATGCATGTCCCCCTCTTTTAGTAGGCGTGGGAGTTGCGACTTCTGTTGAGACGGCTGCCCTTTTATCCAAGAAAGCGCTGATGCGTCCGTTAGGTTCTCATAACAGTAATGCAAGGGCTGCAGAAATGGAAAAGCTTTTAGAAGATGGAATAAACGCCATCGGACTGGGACCGCAGGGAATGTCCGGAAACTACTCTGTAATGGGCGTACATATCGAGAATACGGCAAGACATCCTTCTACAATCGGAGTAGCAGTAAATGTAGGCTGCTGGTCCCACAGAAGAGGACACATTGAATTTGATAAAGATCTGAATTACAAAATCACTTCACACAAGGAGGTAGAATTATAATGGCAAAAAAAATTCTTACAACACCAATTAAAGCAGAAGATCTGGAAGACATTCATATCGGTGATATTATTTATCTGAACGGCCATATTACCACATGCCGTGATGTGGCACACAGACGTCTGATAGAGGGCAAAAGAGAATTGCCTGTGAATCTGGAAGGAGGAGCCATTTTTCATGCAGGTCCTATTGTCCGTCCGGTAGAAGGGGAGGAAGATAAGTATGAAATGGTATCTGTAGGTCCCACTACAAGTATGCGGATGGAGAAATTTGAATATGATTTTATCCGGGAAACAGGGGTAAAGCTTATTGTGGGGAAAGGAGGAATGAAAGAAGGGACGATGAGAGGCTGTCAGGAGTATAAAGCTCTCCACTGTGTTTTCCCCGCAGGCTGTGCCGTTGTAGCAGCTGCTACAGTGGAAGAGATCGAAAGCGCAGACTGGAAGGATCTGGGCATGCCGGAAACACTCTGGACCTGCCGTGTCCATGAATTTGGTCCGTTGATCGTATCCATTGATACCCACGGAAGAAATCTTTTTGAAGAAAATAAGGTGATCTTTAATGAAAAGAAAGACAAAGCTGTGGAAGAAATCTGTAAGCATGTAAGCTTTATCAAGTAAAAGGACCTGACGCTATACATAAATAAACCAAAAGTTATCAAGAAACAGCCGCAAAAAGGTTTCTGCCATGACCTTTTGCGGCTGTCTTTATACAGGCTTGCAACTTTTATAGTGTAATTTTAGTGGAAGTTATAGCTAAAATTCCCGTTTTTGATTTTTTGTGTATAAACAGGGTCCGGCTCTCATCCTTTGCCGACACTGTCGAATAAGCGCATTTTCTTTTCGGATTCCCGGCGTACTGCCTCTACGGCGGAGGGGATCAGATCGGTAAGCCCTTTGCCGGCATCTGTGTATCTTTCAGATACAGCCTTTGCCGCGGCCACATTGATATCAGTGAAAATATTTATTTTGCTGATACCTTCTCTGATAGCTGTCTTAAAATCCAGATCGGTAAGTCCGGAACCTCCGTGAAGCACGAGAGGCACGTCCACAGTTGCGGCGATTTCCCGGATCCTGGCGAAATCCAGTTTTGGAGGAAATTTATATGCTCCATGGGCGTTCCCCACAGCTACCGCCAGGGCGTCCACGCCGGTTTTCTGTACAAAGTCCAGAGCCATTTTCGGATCTGTATAGTACATGGAAGGATCCTTTGAAGACGTTCCGTCGTCGGTCATATCCTCATTGTCGCCGACATGTCCCAGCTCTCCTTCGATGGTCGCTCCGTAAGAATGGGCGATTTCCGCCATTTCCTTTACCTTGCGGACGTTTTCTTCATAGGAATCGGTGGAGCAGTCGTACATAATGGAACTGAAGCCCAGTTCAAGCGCCTTCAGGCAGGTTTCACGGTTAAGCCCGTGATCCAGGTGAACGACCACCGGCACCCCGGCTTTTTTCGCCATGGGAAGCAGGTAATAGGATACTTCCTCCAGCGGTCCGTAAGGAAACAGGACTTCCGCAGTCCCCACGATCACAGGAGATTGTGTCTCTTCAGCGGCGCGGATGATTCCCCTTGCAAGTTCAAGATTCACTGCGTTAAATAAGCCTACCGCGTATTTTGCTTTTTTTGCGGGAAGCAGAACATCATTTAAATTTACCAGCATGATTTTCCTCCTTTATATTTTTTTCCATCCTCTGTTTATTTTCTCTTCTAATTCCCTGAGAGTTCCGATACCGCTTAAAGCGTCGTATTCCGCGACGCAGGACGCGCCGGCCGCAGCGGCGAGATGCAGGCACTCTTCCGGTCCGCAGCCTTTGAGAACCGCCGTGAGAAAAGCGGCGATACTGGTATCTCCGGCCCCGGTACCGGAAAGAATTCTTTCAGGGATATAACTGCGCTCGAAAATCTCCCTGCCGCCCCACAGTGCGGGATCCATCTCCAGACTGGAGCAGAGCGGTTCCAGATGACGGCTGTCCGCTGTTTTAAAGTACATTCCGGGAGCGCCGCATTTGATCAGGAGAATCTGGCATCCCATATCCATGCACATTTCTGCCAGAGGCCGTATGTCTTCTTCGGGATCGAGGATCTGAGTAACGTCGCCGCCCCGGGCTCTCTCCTGCCATTGGTAAAACCGTTCCCGGTCCAGCATATAGCAGAGTTCCTCCGCACTCGGCACGAAGAAATCCACGAAGGGAAGCGTTTTCTCCAGTATGGTCTTCCAGTCCGCCCTTCCCGGTTCCGAACCCGGGTCAACTGCGGCCATATCCAGGGAAACCGCCGTCCCGGCACGTTTTACTTTCTGCAGAAGTTTCACAAGTTCTTGCCCGTCGTTCTGATACATGGATCTCATTAACGGCGGATACCCGAAATGAAACAACGCGGCGTCTTTGAGAAGCTCATCCTGTATATCGTCTGCGCAGAAGGAATCGTTGGCTCCCGGATTGTGGAGAAAGATGCGGTCAATCCCCGGAACGGCCAGGATAACAGAATAAGAGGTGCTTTCCCCTTCGCTGACAGTCATGCCTTCCTGGGCGTCATATTTTTTCAGTATATTCAGGATAAGCTCGCCAAAAGCGTCCTTTCCGATTTTACCGGCCAGCCGGACGTCGGCTCCCAGTTTTTTCATGGCCAGTCCGGTATTCGCCACCGCGCCCCCGGTGTGGACGTCGGCTCTATCCATCTGCAGCAGTTTTCCTGGGGATAATACCTGATCCAGTGACTCTGCTTTCATTTCAGGAAAAACAGGTGTGATGTCCAGACAGATATGCCCTGCGGCGATTACTTTCTTTTTCAAAGTATGTCACCTCCTTAAACTAATGTTTTTTCTTTGTTTTCTGAAAATATTATAACAAAAGCCATTTTTTAAAAAATGATAATCTTGCGGTTTGCAGATGGCTTTATTGTGCGTTTGTGGTAAAATAAAGAAAAAACAGGCAGGAGGAGAAGCAGAATGGAGGAGAAAAAAGAGTTTGAGATCGTAACCCATACGGTAATGAATTATCTGGAAATTTTTGTTGTGGAAATGACTTCCCGCTGTCCTCACGGCCATGACGATCTGGAAATAGGGATTCTTCTGAAGGGCGCGCTCTGCCTGTTCATGGACGGGAAGGAATATAAACTGCGGGAGGGGGATATCTATATTATCAATCGCTTCCAGATCCATTCTTTTTCCAGCGCCGGAGAGAAAAATCTTGTTCTAGCATTCCAGGTACATTCGGATTTTTACCGCAGGATCTGTTATCAGCTTAATTTTCTGCATTTTGATAATCCTGTTATGCAGACGGGAAACCTGTATGAACAGACGAGGGACATGCTGGTTTCCTGCGCTTCGTTTTATTTCAGCGCGCTTCCTTTCCGTGAAGTAAAATGCGCGGGACTGATGCTGGAGGCCCTTTATCTTATCTTAAGCGGCGCAGACTGTTCTTTCAGAAACGAAAAGGAATATATGTCCGCCCAGAATAATACGCTCCGGTTAAACAGGATCACCGGTTATATAGCGGAGCATTATAAAGAAAAACTTTCGCTTAATGAAATAGCCAGGCTGGAAAATATTACAGTCTGTCACGCTTCGCATTTTATACGGAAAATGCTGGGTATTTCCTTTCAGGAATATCTGAACAATATCCGTTTTGACAGAGCTCTGGGATATGTGCGGGATTCCGATCTCAGTATTCTTGATATATGCATGGAGACAGGTTTCTCCAGCAGCAGGTATTTAAACCGGATGTTTATGGAGAAGTTCGGAATGACGGTGAAAGAATACCGGAAGTCCGGAAACAGGCCGGAGCCGTCCCGTCCGGTGCTTCCGGCGGAAAATATACAGAAGCGCTATGATTTTGAAATGTCATCTTTTCTGCTGAGACAGTGGCGCTGATCGGTTAAATTTTCATTGACATGATCTGTGATACCCACTATAATATATTTAATTTCATCTTTCAAATGCAGTGACAGGGAGGAGTACATAATTCTCAGATGCCCAGAGAGGAGACGGCAGGTGGAAGTCTTCGTGAAGGGATTATGGAAGTAGCCCTCGAGCAGTGGACTGAACGCATCCGGCGGATGCAAGTAGGCTTCAACGTTTCCCGCGTTACAGGGAAGCGGTATCGGACGGAAGTCCCGTACCGGCAGAGTGCAGAGATTTCTCTGAATTTAGGTGGTAACACGGATGTATCATTCGCCCTGAGCATTGGATGCTCAGGGCTTTCTTTTTTTAAAAAAGGAGGTAGAAGCGTGAGACAGATTACAGGAAACAAATTACTTGTAAGAGCTTTAAAGGAAGAAGGCGTAGATACGATTTTCGGTTATCCGGGAGCATGTACCATTGATATCAGCGACGAGCTGTACAAGCAGGAGGATATCAGGATCATCGTTCCCCGGCATGAGCAGGCCCTTGTTCACGCGGCGGACGCTTACGCCAGGACAACGGGAAAGGTGGGCGTATGTCTGGTGACCAGCGGTCCGGGCGCAACGAACCTTGTTACAGGTCTTGCCACAGCAAACTATGACAGCGTACCGTTAGTCTGTTTCACAGGACAGGTGGCAAGGCACCTGATCGGAAACGACGCTTTCCAGGAAGTGGATATCGTAGGAATTACCAGGAGCATTACAAAATACGGCGTAACAGTGCGCAACCGTGAGGAGCTGGGACGTATCGTCAAGGAAGCTTTTTATATAGCCAGAACAGGCCGTCCGGGACCGGTTCTTATCGACCTTCCCAAAGACGTTATGTGCGAGCTGGGAAGCGCGGAATATCCGGAAACTGTAAATATCCGGGGCTACAAGCCCAATACCAGCGTCCATATGGGACAGCTCAAGCGCGCTCTCAAGATGCTTAAAAAAGCGAAGAAGCCTCTGTTCCTTGCAGGCGGAGGCGTGAATATTGCCCGGGCAAACAAGGTATTTACAGAAGTAGTCAATAAGACAAAAGTACCGGTAGTGACTACGATCATGGGACGGGGAGCCGTTCCCACAGACCATCCTCTTTATATCGGAAATCTGGGTATGCACGGCCAGTACGCGGCCAATATGGCGGTAGGAGAATGTGATCTGCTGTTCTCTATCGGAACAAGATTTAACGACCGTATTACAGGAAAACTCCACGCTTTTGCGCCTAACGCACAGATTATTCATATCGATATTGATACGGCGTCTATTTCCAGAAATATCCAGGTACATGTGCCGATCGTGGCGGACGCTCTTGAAGCGGTTACCAAGATGAATGAATATGTAGAAGAATGTGATACAAAGAAATGGCTGGAGCAGATCAGCGGATGGAAAGAGGAGCATCCTCTTGTGATGAAAAACCGGGGAAATATGACGCCGATGGATATTATCGAAGAGATAAACCGGCAGTTCGACGAGGCGATCATTACTACAGACGTAGGACAGCACCAGATGTTTGTTACCCAGTATATTCAGATTAACGAGAAAAAACAGCTTGTAACCTCCGGCGGTCTGGGAACTATGGGATACGGTTTCCCGGCGGCAATCGGCGCGAAGCTGGGAAATCCGGACAAAACAGTTATCGCGGTTTCCGGGGACGGCGGAATGCAGATGAATATCCAGGAATTTGCCACGGCGGTGCTGGAGGAACTTCCTTTGATCCTCTGCGTATTTAACAATGAATATCTTGGTATGGTGCGTCAGTGGCAGAAGCTTTTTTACGGCAAACGATACAGCATGACAAATATGAGAGCAGGGGCGCTTTTCCGCAGAACCAACGGGGAGGAGATGCCGGAATATACGCCGGATTTTGTGAAGCTGGCGGAGAGCTACGGCGCAAAGGGAATCCGCGTTATGAAAAAAGAAGATATCGCCGCGGCATTTGAGGAAGCAAAGAAAAATACAAAGACCCCGACTCTGATCGAGTTTATCATAGATCCGGAGGAAATGGTTTATCCGATGATCCGTCCGGGCGGAACTCTGGAAGATATGATTATGGATTGTTAGCAGAAAGGAGAGCTGGAATATGGACAACAATATGAAAAAAAGATGGATTTCCCTTTATGTAGAGAATCAGGTAGGTGTGCTCTCCAAGATTTCGGGGCTTTTTTCCGGAAAATCCTACAATCTGGACAGCCTGACGGTAGGGACGACAGAAGATCCTACGGTATCAAGAATGACCATCGCTACTGTCAGTGACGACGAGACTTTTGAGCAGATCAAAAAGCAGCTTAACCGTATGGTGGAGGTTATCAAGGTTATTGACTTTACGGATATTTTTGTGAGGATGAAAGAGATCCTCTATGTAAAAGTGATGAAGTGTACCGCCGCGGATAAGGTGGAGGTATTCCAGATCGCGGAGACATTTAAAGCCAAGGTGATCGACTACGGAAGAGACAGCGTGCTTGTGGAATTTGTCCAGACGGCCACAAAAAACGACGCGGTTGTGAAGCTGATGAAGGAAGAATTTAAGACTATCGAGGTCGTCAGAGGAGGCAGCGTGGGAATCGAATCCATCAGTATGATGGAGAGGTGATGATTTCATATGCATCTGGCGTGCAAATAGGACAGGTTTCTCATGAATGAGGTATTCATGGAATTGAAGAAGATTTGTCCTGTTTGTTTTTAAGAGGAAAGAGGAGGAGATCATATGGGTTACAGATTCTGGGGATGGGAACATGCGGACGCCCCGGCGGTAACAGACGAGTATAAGGGGATATGCACCCCGGTTGATCTGTATGACGCTCTGTCGGAGATCTGGTGCGCGGATACCTGCGCGCCGAGGATGCGTCAGAACTGGACCAAGGAGAACAGAACACTGGGACAGTGTTCCATAACCGCTTTTCTGGCACAGGATATTTTCGGAGGGAAGGTGTACGGCGTACCCCGTCCTGACGGAAACTTTCACTGCTATAATGCAGCGGGGGACTGCCGTTTTGACCTGACAAGCGAACAGTTTGGAGATGAAGTTCTTGTGTATGAGAACAATCCGGAGCAGTTCCGGGAAGTGCACTTTGCCAAAGAAGAAAAAAGGCAGAGATACGAGTATCTGAAAAGAAAACTGAAAGAATACTGCGACAGAAGACAGCGCTAATGTACAAGGGGACAATAAGGTCGATAAATAAAGAAGGCTTCCGGCATCTGTGACTATAACAGTCATGGATGGGGAAGCCTTCTTAGATTTATGCAGGGGCGCTGCCGGCATATCCGCAAAGCGCTTCATAAAATTCCGGAAAGTCCTTTTTCAGACGGATGAGATTTCCGGAAGTATCCAGAAAGCAGTGTTCGGAATGTGCCTGGCAGACAACTTTTCCTTCAGTATTTTTCATGGTATAGGCAAGTTTCAGCCGCACGCCCTTAAATTCTGCGATAGAAACGGTAATCGTGATTTTTTCAGCAAAGGTGGTGCTGATCATATATTTGCAGTCCACGGCGGTAACAGGCGAAACGATGCCCAGTGATTCCAGCTTTGCGTAATCCCACCCCATTTGGGCAAGAAAATCGACGCGGGCCTCCTCCATCCAGCGGATGTAGTTGGAGTGATGAGTGATTCCCATTTTGTCTGTCTCGTAATATTGAACGGTATGTGTATATGGTAAGAATGTGTTCATGCTGCTGCCTCCTGTATGAAATTGATGCCAGCGTGAGATAACCGGACGCTTTATTTTCTATTAAAACACCAATAAAAGATAAAGACAATAGAGTTATTATGAATAAAAAAATCGTAAAAGGATTTTTTTGTTAAAAATGGAAAGATGTGCGGCGAAAAAAACACAAGAATTAAAAAAATTCTTCAAAAACTATATATAAAAATACAGAAACTATGGTACAATTAGATTTGCTAAAGGGTTTGTAAAACAATGTGTAAGGAAGGTGAGCAATTGGAAAACTATACCAAGTATAAGTTGAAAAGTAATGATGAACTGAAATCTTTGCTGGCCGACAAAGATCATCTGTTTGTCATTGCCTGCAACAAGTGCTTCAAGGAATTTGAAACCGTTGATGAACCGGATTGCGGGGAGTTTGAGAAAATTGCTGCGGAACAGGGAAAGACCATTACAGGCAGCGCCAAGGTGGACTTTCTGTGCAACAAAACGCTGACAGAAAAGAAACTTAAGGATATGATCCCGGAGGGTACGGAGAATGTGATCGTGATCTCCTGCGGCCTTGGTATCCAGACAACCGCGGAGTTAGCGGGAAAACCAGTATATGCGGCCAGCAATTCTCTGAATTACAGAGGACATCACGGAATGGCTCTTACGAAAAAGAGCTGCGATGCCTGCGCGCAGTGCTATCTGAATATTACCGGAGGAATCTGTCCTATCGTCGACTGTTCCAAGAGTCTGGTAAACGGTCAGTGCGGCGGCGCGAAAAACGGAAAATGTGAAGTGGACAGCAGCAAGGACTGCGCATGGGAAAAAATTTATTACAGACTGGAAAAACAGGGACGTCTTGAGGAGTTCTTAAACCAGCCGGTACAGATCAGAGATTACTCCAAGGTGAACGTCAAAGAGGTCAACGATTATGTAAAAGCTATCCGTGAAAATCGGCTTGACGGCTACTACGGCGGCGTTCATCCTTCAGAGCGCAAGGAATTCTCCGAGCATCTTGCCCTGGAAAGATTCCCTGAGCCGGAAGAGGTTGTGATCCCGCTTTCTATGCATGCGGGAGCTCCGGCGGAACCGACGGTAAAGGTAGGCGATACTGTAAAAGTAGGCCAGAAGATCGGCGAGGCGGCAGCCTTCATCAGCAGTCCGGTACACTCCAGCGTAAGCGGTACGGTTATTGCTATTGAACCACGTAAACATGCAACAAGAGGCGAGTGCATGTCTGTTGTCATCCGTTCAGACGGTAAAAACACTCTGCACGAATCTGTACAGCCTCACAAGGATCTTGACAGCCTGACTCCTGACGAGATCGTAGATATCGTCCGCGAAGCCGGAATTGTGGGTATGGGCGGAGCCGGATTCCCGACTTCTGTTAAATTAAAGCCTGCGAAGCCGGTGGATACCATTCTTCTGAACGGCTGCGAGTGCGAGCCGCTTTTGACGGCGGACCACAGAGTGCTTCTGGAATATGCGGATGACGTGATCTATGGACTTAAAGCCATGATGAAGACTGTAAACGCGGAAAAGGGTATTATCGTAATTGAAGACAATAAACCGGACGCTATTGAACTTCTGGAAGCGAAAACCGCAGAGTATGACAATATAGAAGTGGTGACAGCAAAAACGAAATATCCTCAGGGCGCTGAGAAGATGCTGATCAAGCGCGTTCTGAAAAGACAGGTTCCAAGCGGCGGTCTGCCGGCGGACGTAGGCTGTGTGGTAGCCAATGTCAGCACTACGAAAGCAATCTCCGACGCGATCCAGAAGGGTATGCCTCTGATCGAGCGTGTTGTAACAGTTACGGGAGAGAAACTGAAAAAGCCGGGCAACTATATTGTGAAGATCGGTACCAATACAAAAGATCTGATCGATTACTGCGGCGGCACTACAGACGACGACTATATGATCAAGGCAGGCGGGCCGATGATGGGCTTTGACGTTCCGGATCCCAATGTGCCGATCATGAAGGGTTCCAACGGAATCATCGTTATCGATACAGATGAGACAAAAGAGCAGCCGTGTATTAAGTGCGGACGCTGCGTGGACGTCTGTCCTATGGAACTTTCACCTCTCTATTTCTCCAAGTATGCCGATGAGGAGAACTGGCAGGGAATGAAGGAAAAGAACGTAATGGACTGCATCGAATGCAGATGCTGCGAATATATCTGTTCCTCCAAGATTCCGCTGGTCAGCAAGATCAAAGCCGGCAAAAATGCAGTAAGGGGGATGAAGTGATATGTTGATTACCCAGTTAAAAGAAAAAGAAACCATCGCGTCTCTGACAGAGGGCAAAAAAGTCTTTATCATTAACTGTCATGGATGCAAAGAGGTTCATTTCCCGGAAAAAGAAGCGGAAGCGATGGAGAAAGAAATGGCTGCCGAAGGAAAGGTAACAGGGGTCCTTACGACAGATTACATATGTAATCCGGATAATATGAAGCTCCGTCTCCAGAAACATATGGCGGAAATCGAAGCCGCTGACGCTGTGCTTGTACTTTCCTGCGGAGTGGGCGTTCAGACCATTTCAGAGTATCTGGAGGATAAACCGGTATATGCAGCCTGCGATACTTATCCGCTGCCCGGATATCAGGGAGTGACTCCTCTTGAATACGACTGCGATCAGTGCGGCGAATGCTATTTGAACCTGACCGGAGGGATCTGCCCCATCACCGCCTGTTCCAAGAGCCTTGTCAACGGCCAGTGCGGAGGTTCAAAAAACGGCAAATGCGAAGTGGACAGCAGTATGGAATGCGGATGGGAGCGCATTTACAGACGCCTGGCCCAGTTAGGCCGTCTCGATGTGCTGAAATGTCCCACTCAGATCCGTAATTTCGCCACTGACGAAGAAGTTTCCAAGTGATGAGAAACGTGTGAAAGACCTTTCAGGAATCTCCTGTCTGCCGCGGCAGACGCGGCAGTCTGCGGGATATGATTTTAAGATGATTGGAGTAAAATAAAATGAAAATTACAGAAGCATTTGAACGTGGAGAATTTGTAGTTACGGCGGAAGTAGGACCGCCGAAAGGATTTCATATTGAACATATGCTGGAGGAGGCAAAGACCTATCTCAGCGATATCACAGCAGTAAACGTAACAGATAATCAGTCTTCTGTTATGCGCCTTGGTTCCCTGGCAACCTGCAAAGCCTTAAAGGACGAGGGACTGACTCCTATTTTCCAGATGACCTGCCGTGACAGGAACCGTATCGCTCTGGAATCCGACCTTTTAAGCGCAGCAATGTTCGGGATCGAGAACCTTCTGATCTTAACAGGAGATCACACGAAGCTGGGAGATCATCCTCAGGCAAAACCTGTTTTTGACCTGGATTCCGTATCTCTTCTCCATACAGTGAAGCTGCTGGAATCCGGCGTGGATCTGGGCGGAAACGAGCTGGTAGGCGAGCCGCCGAAGTTTGCCAAGGGCGCTGTCGTATCCCCCTGCAGCGATTCTGTAGATGTTCAGCTTGCGAAGATGGAGAGAAAAGTTGCCGCAGGCGCGGAGTACTTCCAGACACAGGCTGTTTATGAGCCGGAGAAATTTATCCAGTTTATGGAAAAAGCAAAACAGTTTGGCAAACCTGTTCAGCTTGGAATCGTAATCCCGAAATCTGTGGGAATGTGCCGTTACATGAACGCAAACGTTGCCGGAATCCACATTCCGGAGGATATGATCAATGAGCTGAAAGCAGATAAAGAAAAGACAAAAGCCGGTATCACCGGAGTTGAGATCGCCGCGCGTATTATCAGAGAATGCAAGCCGTACTGCCAGGGCGTACATATCATGGCAATGGGCTGGGAGTCCAAAGTACCGTCTCTTCTGGAACAGGCAGGACTCAGATAAACTGAATAGAAAAGATGCGTAAACCAGGAGGAGCTGTTTGAAAGTTAGATTTCAGAACAGCTCCTTTTAAAAAAACCGGGAAATTAAATTTTATTTTCAAAGGAGGCGAAACAATATGGCAAAGTACAGATGCAGTGTATGCGGCTACATTTACGATGAGGAGAAGGAAGGCGCTCCTTTTTCTGAACTGAAGGAATGTCCGGTATGTCATCAGTCCACGGAAAAGTTTATCGTTTATGAGGAAGACCATGGTATGGAGCCGCCCCGTGAAAAAGAGCTGAAGCTGGAGTATCCAAGAGAGTTTGTCCGTCAGGATGAATCCTGCAGATACATGAAAGAGATCCATGAGATGGCCGTGACAGGAAAAAGTATCTCCGCGTCTATGGGAACGGAGCTTCCTATGCCATCCTGGGACGATATTCTCATCCTGGGAGCGCAGCTTGATCCTATGCCCCTAGAGGAGGGCGCGCCTGTAAAAACGACAACAGTGATCGGAAAACATGCGGAAAAGCCGCTGGTTCTGGAGAATCCGGTGTATGTTTCCCATATGTCCTTTGGAGCTTTATCAAGAGAGGCGAAAATTTCACTGGCAAGAGGCTCCGCCATGGCAAAAAACGCCATGTGTTCCGGCGAAGGCGGAATTCTTCCGGAGGAGATGCAGGCGGCTGACAAGTATATTTTCGAGTATGTGGGAAATCTTTACAGTGTAACTCCTGAGAATCTCAGAAATGCCGACGCTATAGAGATCAAGATTGGCCAGGGTACAAAACCCGGTATGGGAGGCCATCTTCCGGGAGAAAAGGTTACCCGGGAGATCAGCGAGGTAAGAAATAAGCCTATGGGAAAAGATGTGATCGCTCCTTCCAGATTTCCCGGTATCAACACAAAAGAGGATCTGAAAAATCTCATCGCGCAGCTCAGATACGCCTCAGAAGGCCGTCCTATCGGCGTAAAGATCGCGGCGGGAAGGATAGAGAGAGATCTGGCCTTCTGCGTTTACGGAGAGCCGGACTTTATTACCATAGACGGGCGCGGCGGGGCTACGGGCTCGTCTCCAAAACTCTTGAGAGATTCCTCCAGTGTTCCTACAGTTTATGCTCTTCACAGAGCAAGAAAATATCTGGACAGCATCCATTCCGACATCAGCCTGATCATTACAGGAGGCCTTAGGGTCTCTTCGGATTTTGCAAAGGCCATCGCCATGGGCGCGGATGCGGTGGCAGTTGCGTCTGCGGCCCTGATCGCAATGGCCTGTCAGCAGTATAAGATCTGCGGTACAGGAATGTGTCCTATGGGAATCGCCACGCAGGACGAGGATCTCAGAGCCCGTCTTCATGAAGACGCGGCTGCGGCGAGAGTTACGAACTTTCTGAACGTTTCGCTGGAAGAGCTGAAAATGTTTGCGAGGATCACGGGACACGAGAATCTGCATGATCTTTCCGTGGAAGATCTGTGTACGATAAGCAGGGAGATCAGCGAATATACAAACATACCTCACGCATGATCTTGGGTTTGCCTGTTGTTGGCTTGTTTTGAAACTATACTGCTAAGAAAAATAAGGAGGTTAGTCATGGAAATAAAAGAAAAACAATTTTTGGGAATAGAAGCCGGATGCAGCGCTCTTTCCTGGGAAACACAGGATGGAAAGCATCTTTGGGGACGCAATTATGATTTTGACCGTCTGGCAGAGGGAAGCGGAATGATCTTTCTTCCGCGGGAAACGGCGTATTTTGGAGTAAATGGTCCGGAAGGAACAGATTTTTCATGCACCTCCAGATATGCCTGCGCCGGAGTGGGACTGCTTTTATCCCCAAGTCCGGTACTTTATGAGGGAATGAATGAGAAAGGGCTTATGGGCGGACAGCTTTATTACCGCGGATTCGCCGGATATGGGAAAGAGTCCTGTCCGGGCACCGATCCCATTCAGCCGCCTTTCCTTGTATATCATCTTCTGGCGCAGTGCGCTACTGTGGAAGAAGCGGTTCGCTGTCTGGAAGAAGAATTGACCCTGGTGGACGTGCCGATGATGGGAACGGTATCTCCGCTGCATTGGGCCTTCCATGATAAAACCGGGGAAACCGTTGTAGTGGAGCCTGATAAAGAGGGGCTTCACATTTACCGGAATACGCTGGGGATCATGACAAACAGTCCGGGATATCCATGGCACAGGCTGAATCTTTTGAATTACGCAGGCATCAGAGATCTGGACTATGCTTCGGTGGATCTGGACGGAGAGTCCCTGGAACAGTGCTTTTCCGGCAGCGGATGCCAGGGACTTCCCGGAGACTGGAGTTCTCCGTCCCGGTTTGTGCGTCTTGCCTTTTTGAAAAAGTATGCTCTTCCCGGAAAAAACGAGGAAGAAGGGATCAGCCGGATGTTCCATCTTTTTCAGAGTGCAGCCTTCCCTCTGGGAATGGTCCGCGTAAGCCACAAAAGCCATGTGACAGAGCTTGATAAGGATGTGGTTCCTTACGATTATACAGTGTATACCAGCATTTACTGTGCGGAATCTCTCCGCGCGTACTGGACGACTTATGAAAACCAGCAGATACAGTTTCTGGATCTGGCGGCTCTGCTGGAAAGCAAAAAGCCGTTTTCCATTCCGCTTAGCCGGGAGCCTGTATTTAAAAACGCAACGCCGGAGCTGTAAAACTCCGGCTGTATAAAAACAGATATAAAAGGATAAAATATTATGTTTCATATTATTCCGGGGAATTTTTTTGTTCCTCTGTCATCGCCAAATAAAACGGTATACTGGGACTGCATATGCAAATTGTATTCTGTGATGGAAAACCAGCTTTCCTTTGGCGTGGAAAGAGAAGTGCTGGCGGATGAACTGCAGTACTATTTTGAACAGTCGGCAGCGGCGGATATCGTGGATGAAGACTTTTCCGGGGCGGACAGCAGAGGGAAAGCAAACGGAATCCTGAGGCGGCTGGAATTTTATGGCTGGATTGAAATTGAGACGGACAAAAGTTATGTACAGAGGGTGAATTTTAAAGAATACTCTGTGAAGCTGATCCGTACTCTTCTGGATATTTCGGAGGGAAAGCAGATCGAGTATCAGGGATATATCTATACAATCTACAGCCTGGTCCGGTCGAATACGGATCACCCGGGAATCGTACTGATGCAGATTCTGGAAAATACAGACCTGCTTATCACGGGGCTGAAAAATCTGAATTCCAATATCAAACGTTATATCGACGATCTGACACGGCATAAGACGGTGGCAGAGATCATGGACGCCCTGTTTAATGATTATATCACCAATATTGTGGACAAGGCATATCACCGGCTTCTGACTTCGGATAATGTGTCAAAATTCCGGCCGGAGATCATCGACAGGCTGGAGAGCAGGAGCAGAAGCCGGTCTTATCTGCAGATGGCAGCGGCGGAGCTTGCGGAGATGAAGGAGATTACGGAAGAGGCAGCGAAGGAACTGGTATTTAAGTACCTGCACGAAATTATAGAAGCCTTCCGGAATATGGACGATATTCTCAATGAGATCAATCAGAAAAATACCCAGTATCAAAAGGCCGCGGTGAACAGGGCAAAGTTCCTGCTTTCCGGAGACGAGGATGTGCGGGGACAATTAAAGGAGATTCTTCTGGGAATTCACGAAAAGATCAATGAAGAAGAGATGAATTTGGGCGGTATTTACGAGATCAGTTTTCTGGAAGGGCTGGTACGCCTGTATTCCTGCAGTTTTCTTGACGAGAAATCCTTCTATTCGCCTACAGAGGGACGGAAGGAATTTGTTCCTCAGAAACTGGAGGCACACGAGATAGACGAAGAGGCGCGGCGGCGAAAGCTTCAGAAAATGATGGAGAAAATGAAAAGAGTTCTAAGCGCCGGAAAAATCGAAAGCTATGTTCTGGAGCAGATGGGAAACTACCGGGAAATGCAGGCTTCGAAGCTGCCTTTAGGCAGCAGTGAAGATTTTGTGAAGATCATATATGTCCGCCTGTATGGACAGAGAAAGAATCTGAAATATAAGGTGGAGCCGGGAGAGATGACGGAAGTAAACGGGTTCCGCTTCCGGGATTTTAAGATTAGGAGGAAATAGGTGTGGAACTGCTGGATAAAATGCTTCAAAGAGATAAAGAAAATTTTCGGAGAATCTGCAGCCGCCTTCTTTCCTGCTGTTTTCTCTGCAAATCAAACGCATCAAATAAATCGGATTATTATTTTGTCCTGAAATACAGAAGTGAGTTTAAAACATATCTGGAGATTCTCGGTTATCGTCTGGAGATAAATGAGGAGCTGGGCGTGATCCAGCTTACCAATGCTTATAACTATAACCGGCTGAACCTGAAACTGTACGAGTCGGTAATCCTTTTGATACTCAGGATTCTTTATGATGAGAAAAAGCGGGAATTATCAGTCAGCGATGAGGTGATCGTTAATCTGGGGGATATCCAGGATAAATATCTGAGTCTTCAGATACGGGAAAAAATGATCGATAAAACCACAATGAGGAATGCTTTGAGCCTGTTCCGCAGATTTCAGCTTATTGAAACGCTGGACAGAGATCTGGGAAACGAGGAGTCCAGGATTCTGATCTATGATTCTATTCTTATGGCTGTGCGTATTGACGATATCAGGAAAGCCTATGAGAAGCTGGAAATTTACAGAAAGGGAAAACAGACAGATGAAGAAACTGACGAGAATGAAGCTGATCAACTGGCATCGGTTTGAAGACTGCATGATTGATTTTGGGGATTCCACGCTGCTTTCCGGAGAAAACGGAGCCGGAAAATCTACACTTCTGGACGCGATCCAATTTGTTGTCACCTGTTCCGCCAATTCCTTTAATAAGGCTGCCCATGAGAACGGCAAGAGAAAACTTACGGGATATATACGGTGCAAAACCGGGAAGGAAAACCGTCCTTATGAACGTACCGGAGAGGTGACTGCCCATGTAGCTCTGGAGTTTTATGAAGAAAGCAGACAGAGATATTTTATTGTGGGAGCCGTTGTAGATTCCGCCTCTGAAGGTCAGGAGACTGTAGGCCGTTATCTGATGGATAATATCAGACTGTCGGAAGATATGTTTTTTAAAAAGGATCATTCTCCCAGATCTATTTCTGAATTCCGGTCCTATAATAAGAAGATCAAACAATGGATGAAAACCCAGGCAGAGGCAAAGAAGATGATCAAGTCCAGATTCGGCAGGATCGAGGATAAATTTTTCAGTCTCATTCCCAAGGCTCTGGCGTTTAAGCCTATTGATGACATTAAGGATTTTGTCTATTCTTATGTGCTGGACGAAAAAGAAGTGAATATTGACGTGCTCAGAGAGAATGTGCGAACCTATCAGGATCTGGAAAGAACGCTGGAATCTGTACGGAAGCGCATGGAAAAACTGGAACAGATTGAAAAATTTCATGATGAAGCTGTGGACCATATTCGCAAAGATGAAATGTATGTTTATTTTCTGGCGAGGGCGTCTCTGGATATTACGAAGAACAGGATTGAGAAGCTTCAGGCAGAGATGGGGGCGGAAGAATACCGCCTTCAGGAGACGGAAAGAGATCTGGAGGCTGCGGTAAGGGAAAAAGAACGGCAGCAGGAGATTGAGACGAATCTACGGGTGGAATTGAAGCAGAATAAAGATTACCTGGCTCTGGAAGAGCAGGAAAAGGTCCTGGGGCGTCTGAAAGATGAGGAAAAAGCTTATCTGTCCGAAAAAAGAGAGCTTCTTGTCAGTGTGAAAAGATCATTGAAGAGGACGGATCAGCTTCTGGAAATCACAGATGTGGACGAGTGCGTCGCAAAGTATAAAGATATTTTTGAAAAGGCGGAAACTATGCAGGATACCGCTGCTGCAAGAGACGCGCTGGAACAGGTGATCCGGTATAAAAAGAAAATGTATGATAAGGTGCAGAGAAAACTGGCGGAAGAGCAGATTTATCTGCACGCCCGCCGCCAGGAAATGCAGGAGCTGGACCATAAAATCGGCGATCTGGAAAGAAAGAAGCTTTCCTACCCGAAAGCAGTAACCAGGCTGTTGGAAGAAATTGGAAAGGAATTTGCCAGACTGGGGAGAAAAGCGGAGCCCTGTATCCTCTGTGAAGCTTTGGAAATCCGCGATGAAAGCTGGCGGAACGCTGTGGAGGGTTATCTGAATACACAGCGTTTTTATGTACTTGTGGAGCCGGAAAATTTTGATATCGCTCTTGGCATTTATGATCGTCTGAGACGGGAGAAGAAGGCCTACGGCGCAGGATTGATCAACGTTCAGAACATGGAGCAGTACGACAACGCTCCGGAGGGTACACTGGCGGAGATGGTCACATCAAAAAATAAATATGCCAGACAGTTTATTAATATGGTTCTTGGAAAAGTACAGATGTGCGGGCGCTATGAGGATCTGAAGAAATATACGGTATCTATCACAAAAGAATGTATGAAATACCAGAACCGTGTAGCCAGCGCTATCCGTCCAGAGATTTTTAAAGTTCCGTTTATTGGGAAAAACGCTTTCAAAGTGCAGTTGGAACAGGCCAGGGCAGAGAAAAAACGTCTGGCCGGAGTCATCGAGGATAGGGAAAAGAACCTGAGAAATCTGGAACAGATTACAGAACCTTTGGAAACGGATGCCGAGATCGATATCCGCTACCGCCTGGATGTGATCGGCAGACTGTCCAGAGTACGATCGGACATAAAGCAGTGCAAAGATAATATAAAAACATTGAAAGAGAATTCCACCCTGATCCAGAAACAGATCCAACTGGAAGCACTGGCGAAAATCCGTGGAGAATTGGAGCAGAAGGTAGGAAATCTGAATAAGGCCCAGGGAAGAATCCAGGAAAAAATCGATGAGAAGAAACGGCTGATCCTGGAAAGTACGGAAGAGGAGCGGGGAAAGCAGGCGGAGCTTAAAGAAATTGAAGAAAAAGCGGGGCAGGCTGCCGCTTCCTGGCAGAAAGATTATGAAAAGCAGACTGCGCAGAAATCCTATATACAGTTCCGGGAAAACTTTGAGCGGCGGCAGAAGGCCAACTGGACTCTGCGTGACAAAGCCATTGAGCAGATGCGGAGCTATATGATCGAATACAAGACGGAATATAATTTCGGAGCGGCGCCTACTATGGAGGGATTTCCGGAATTTGAGAAAATATATGAAAGACTGCGGACATCAGAGCTTCTGGAATACGAAGAGAAGGTGCAGTCCGCCAGACAGTCTGCGGAGGACGAATTCAGGGAACAGTTTCTTGCCAAGCTTCAGGAGAATATGAAGCAGGCGCAGAATGAATTTAAAGAGCTGAACAAGGCATTAAAGGACATTGTGTTCAGCAATGAAAAATACGAGTTTCTTTATATGCCAAGCCGCAGGCACCGCAGATATTACGACATGATCATGGACGATTTCAATATGGTGCAGGGAGAATCTATTTTCAGCGGGGTATTTCACGAGACACATAAGGAAGTCATAGAAGAGCTTTTTGACCGTCTGACGATTGATAATGACAATAATGCAAAAACGCTGGATGAATTCACCGATTACCGCACTTATATGGACTATGATATCAGGATCCTTCACACAGACGGAAGCTATTCCCTGTATTCCAAAGTCTGTGAGGAGAAGAGCGGAGGAGAAACACAGACGCCCTTCTATGTAACGGTAGCGGCTTCTTTTGTCCAGCTTTACAGCAATAATATAGGCGGAGAAGCGGCCGGTCTGGTAATGTTTGACGAGGCGTTCAACAATATGGACGACGAGAGGATAGGAGGCGTACTGGAGTTCCTGAACAGGCTTCCTCTGCAGATGATCATTGCCGCGCCGCCGGATAAAATCCAGTATATCAGTCCGTCTATGCAGGAAACCTTACTTGTAATGACAGATGAAAAAGTAAGTTATGTGGAGGAATATTTCAATGGCGCGGTTTGACGTCAGAATTCTGAATAAGCTTTTAGACTCCTATGAGCGCAGCAGTCTGGCAAAGGGAACAAATAAGGTTGCGGTACATATTGATTTCCGGTTCAATAAAAAGACGGTTCCGGAATACTTTGACGAAAGTTCTCTTGCCTATGAGGAGATCCATGACCGGGCCCATGAACTTGAGGAAAAAGGGTTTGTCCGGATTATATGGAAACGGGGAAAAGAAGATCATATTATTGAAAAGCTGATCCTGAATGAAAAAAAAGTCACGGAAATATATCAGTATCTGGGAAGAACTTCTCATGGGGATTATGTCAGGAACACGCTGAAGCTGGTTGGATCCTTTCGGGAACAATGTACTGCTCCGGTTGCCGGAAAATTTCTTGACTGGCTGGAGGAACGGCTGCGGGGGGATCTTCCGGTAAAAGAATTTATAGATCTGACTGATCCGGAAGAGACGGAACGACTGATCCGGGCAGTCCAGGCAGTGGAGGAGAACAGAGAGGAGCGCTATGTAAGAGAGTTTTCTATAAGTGTCTTTTCGGATAGTAAGATTTTTGAAGGACTGCACGGAAAGGTGGGGAAAATTTTTCGGAGATTTTCCCCGGAATTTCAGGAGGCGGATACGGATGAAATCCTGGCGGAATATGGAATCTATCATACGCCGAACTACGTTTATTTGAAAGGCCAGGGAATATTGTATTTGGGAACGGACAGAAGGGAAAAAGTGAGCCTGTCACTTCTGAAACAGGGAATCGGGATTTCCGGCGATGATCTTTCCGATATCCGGATCGGAGGCACAGAAGCGGTAAAGAAAGTGATCACCATAGAGAATCTTACCACCTTCTTCCGCTGGCAGGAGGAAAACGCCCTGATCATTTATCTGGGCGGTTATCATAATAAAGTAAGGAGAAGTCTGCTGAAAGAAATTTATGAAATTCTGCCGGATGCAGAGTACCTGCACTTCGGGGATATTGATGTGGGCGGTTTTGAAATCTACCGGGATCTTTGCCAAAAGACGGATATTCCGTTTCGCCTGTATCATATGGGAATAGAAGAACTGGAAAAGTACCGGGATTATGGGAAAAAACTGACAGAGAACGACAGGAAGCGCCTGAAGCTGCTGATAGATAAGACAGAGAAAGAAAAGACAGAATATATTCAGACGCTGAAATATATGGAAGATCAGGGAATCAAACTGGAACAGGAGTGTATCGGTGATCATGAAACGTAGAACTGCTTATCTGGCGGAAGAGCTATAATCGGAAGACAACAGCGACAAAACAGGAGAGTTATTATGTATGAACTAATACAGATTACGGAACAGAGTTACTATATCCAGAGTCCGGCGAAGATCGGTCTGGTGAAGCTGAACGATACGGAAGTATGCCTGATCGACAGCGGCAACGACAAGGACGCAGGCCGAAGAGTAAGGAAGATCCTGGACGCCAACGGATGGACGCTGAAAGCGATATATAATACCCACTCAAACGCCGATCATATCGGCGGCAACAAATATCTCCAGGCACAGACAGGATGCAGGATCTACGCGCCGGGGATCGAGTATGATTTTACAAGGCATCCCATTCTGGAGCCGGCTTTTCTTTACGGAGGATATCCATGCAAAGACCTTCGGCACAAGTTTCTTCTGGCCCAGGAGAGCGGAGCGGAAGAACTGACGGAAGCGGCGCTGCCGGAAGGATTTGAGATCATAAAACTTCCGGGTCATTTTTTTGATATGGTTGGATTCCGTACTCCGGATGATGTGGTGTATCTGGCGGACTGCCTTTCCAGCAGGGAGACACTGGAAAAATACCGGATCGGATTTATCTATGATATTGCCGCCTATCTGGAAACCCTGGAAATGGTAAAAAACATGAAAGCAAAGATGTTTGTGCCCGCACATGCCCCGGCAGCAGAGGATGTGTCTGAACTGGCCCGGTACAATATTGATACTGTGAAGGAAATCGGAGAGCGGATCACAGATATTTTAAAAGAGCAGCAGTGTTTTGAACAGCTTCTGCGGAGGCTCTTTAAAGAATATGGACTGACAATGAATTTTGAGCAGTATGTACTTGTGGGAAGCACTGTGCGTTCCTATCTTTCCTGGCTGAAGGATTCGGGAAGGATAGAAGCAGTGTTTGAAGACAGTATGCTGTACTGGAAAGCCTGACCGGAGACGGTTGAAAAGATATCCGTCATTACCAATGCCGGTATTGTTTCCTGCACACTGACGCTGGCGTAAAGGATAATAAATTCCTTAAAATATCTGCGGTATTTGATTGCCGTTCCGTTCAAAACATGGTATATTAATGTTATCAGTTGTGATTTTTACACAAAAAAATATTATAAAACATGGTAGGAGTGGTAAAAATGTATCAGGAAGATTATAAGCGCTGGCTGGAAGCAGACTTGGAGGATGCTGACCTGAAGCCGGAATTATCCAGAATCAACGGAAACGACGAGGAGATCAAGGAGCGCTTTGCTGTTGCTCTGAAGTTCGGAACAGCGGGACTTCGAGGCGTTCTGGGCGCAGGAACCAACCGTATGAACATTTATGTGGTTCGTCAGGCTACACAGGGACTTGCCAACTGGGTAAAGACACAGGGCGGCACACAGACAGTAGCCATCAGCTACGACAGCCGTATCAAAAGCGATGTATTCGCCAAAAATGCGGCGTGTGTTCTGGCTGCAAACGGGATCAATGTAAGGATTTACGATTCACTGATGCCTGTTCCGGCTCTTTCCTTTGCTACACGTTATTATAACTGCAACGCTGGAGTTATGGTAACTGCTTCTCACAACCCTGCAAAATACAACGGCTACAAGGCTTACGGTCCGGACGGCTGCCAGATGACGGACGACGCCGCTGCCATCGTATATGCGGAGATCCAGAAAACAGACGTTCTCACCGGGGCAAAATATATGTCTTTCGCGGAAGGCGTGGAAAAAGGTCTGATCCGCTTCGTAGGCGACGACTGCAAGAGAGCCCTTTATGATGCCATCGAATCCAGACAGGTTCGTCCGGGCCTCTGTAAAACAGCAGGTCTGAAGCTGGTTTACAGTCCTCTGAACGGTTCCGGACTTGTGCCGGTAACACAGGTATTAAAGGATATCGGAATTACAGATATTACAATCGTACCGGATCAGGAATATCCCAACGGATACTTTACTACCTGCAGCTATCCGAATCCGGAAATTTTTGAGGCTCTTGAGCAGGGCCTGAAGCTGGCGGAAGAGACAGGCGCGGATCTGATGCTGGCAACGGACCCGGATGCGGACCGTGTAGGTATTGCCATGAAATGCCCGGATGGTTCCTACGAGCTGGTAAGCGGAAACGAAGTAGGCGTACTGCTTCTTGACTATATCTGTGCAGGACGTATTGAAAAGGGAACTATGCCGGAGAAGGCTGTGGCTGTGAAATCTATTGTTTCCACACCACTTGCGGACGCTGTGGCTGAGCACTATGGTGTAGAACTCAGAAGCGTTCTTACCGGATTCAAGTGGATCGGCGACCAGATCGCTCAGCTTGAAGAAGCCGGCGAGGTTGACCGTTTCATCTTTGGCTTTGAGGAAAGCTACGGATATCTGGCAGGACCGTATGTACGCGATAAAGACGCGATCATCGGTTCCATGCTGATCTGTGAGATGGCTGCGTACTACAGAAGTATCGGAAGCTCTCTGAAACAGAGAATGGAAGAGATCTACGCACAGTACGGACGTTATCTCAACAAGGTTGACAGCTTTGAATTCCCGGGCTTAAGCGGAATGGACAAGATGGCGGGCATCATGCAGGGACTTCGTGAAAATCCGCTTACGGAGATCGCGGGATACAAGGTTGTAAGCGTAACTGACTATACAAAACCGGAGGAGACAGGACTTCCTTCCGCAAACGTACTGATCTACAAACTGGATAATAATGAAACTGTGATCGTTCGTCCTTCCGGAACAGAGCCAAAGATCAAAATTTACTATACTACCCTTGGAAAAGATCTTGCAGAGGCTCAGGCGGAGAAAGATAAGCTGGCGGAAGCGTTGAAGCCGGTTCTGGCATAAGGCATTCTGAGAGATTAAATTAGCAAATGGATTTATAACTGCCGTATCTGTGGTGTTTATCACGGATACGGCAGTTTTTAGCTAGTGTGATATCATCACGGAAAGATGAGAAAAAATCTGATATCCTTGATCCATCAATTTCAGGAGGCTGTATATGACAACAAAAACCGGAAAAATGAAAAAAAGGCGAAAAGCATTTGTGGAGGAGGAAAGCTGTGTCGCATGCGGCTGCTGCAGAAAAGTATGTTCCCGGGAGTGTCCGGCGTCGGTTATTGAGATCCGGGAGGTGCAGGCATGAAAAAGCATTGGTACGATTATCTGTGGATCTTGTCGCTGGCATATTTGATCCTGGGCTTTTTTAACATTATGTTTGCATGGCTGGGTCTGCTTTGCTTTTTTATTCCTTTGATAATTTCTGTAGTCTGGGGAACAAAAGGCTACTGTAACCGGTATTGCGGGCGGGGACAGTTGTTCGGTCTCCTGGGCGGGCGCTTTGGACTTTCCAGAAAAAAGGACATTCCGGGATGGATGAAAAGCAAATGGTTCAGATATGGATTTTTGATTTTTTTCTTTATCATGTTTTTCCAGATGCTGTGGAATACATACCTGGTATTTTCCGGTACAGAGAACTTAAAGCAGGTGGTGACTCTGCTGTGGACCTTTAAGCTTCCCTGGAACTGGGCTTATCATGGAACTGTTTTTCACCCGGGAGCCGTCCAGTTTGCTTTCGGCTTTTACAGCGTGATGCTGACATCTACTGTGCTGGGATTTGTTACGATGATTCTGTTTAAGCCGCGAAGCTGGTGCGTATACTGCCCTATGGGAACAATGACGCAGCTTATCTGTAAAGTCAGAAACAGGGAACGCTGAAGGCTTGGGTGATAATGTCACGGAAGAAATGAAAAAAGTTGGGTATGATAAGAACATCTCCCGAGAACAGTCTTATGGGAGCGGTTCATTTAAAAATACGGATAAAGGAGGACAATACAATGTCTGCTGTAAATATTACAAAAAATAATTTTCATGAGGAAGTTTTAAATTCTGACAAACCGGTGCTGCTGGATTTCTGGGCGTCCTGGTGCGGCCCCTGCCGTATGGTCGGTCCTATTGTAGAAGAAATCGCCGGAGAAAGATCTGATATCAAAGTGGGAAAGGTAAATGTGGAGGAAGAGCCGGAACTGGCGAGACAGTTCCGCATTATGAGCATCCCTACGCTGATGACTTTTAAAGACGGGAAGGTCGTAAACCAGTCTGCAGGCGCAAAGCCAAAAAGCCAGATCCTGGCAATGCTGTAAGGAGGAAAAACGGATGGGATTTTTTGATTTCTTCACAGGACCGGACATCAATCAGGGATTAAAGGAGTATCATGCAGCTTCCGGGGCGGTGCTGCTGGACGTTCGTACTCCTGAAGAATACAGAGAGGGGCATATACCCGGAAGCAGGAACCTTCCTCTCCAGTCTCTTGAACAGGCGGGAAAAATAATCCAAAATAGAAACACCCCGGTTTTTGTATACTGCCGTTCCGGCAGCAGAAGCAGTCAGGCGCGCAGCATACTTTCCAGAATGGGGTACAGTAATGTAAAAAATCTGGGAGGGATCATTTCCTATTCCGGACAAATTGAATATTAATGATCCGGACAAAGACAGGCCGCTGTAATCTGCAAGTTCTATTTTTCGCCGCAGATTTCACGAAGCCTGTCTTTATCTGTGATCTCCACAGTTCCCCGGGAAAGCTTTACAATATTTTCCTTCTGAAAATAGTGGAGCATCCGGGTGACTACCTCTCTTGGATTCCCCAGATGGCTTCCGATGGCCTCATGGGTGATTTTTAATACATCTGTTCCTTCTATGGCGCTTTCTTCCAGCAGAAAATCCGCCAGTCTTTTATCAAAGCTTTTCCAGAGAATCTGTTCGATCAGCCACATTACTTCCGAAAAACGGTCAGCCATGATCTCATTGGTAAAGTTTGCCGCAGGAGCGGATTCCTCCATGACGCTTTTGTAGATCTCAGCGGGAATGATCCAGAATTCCGTATCCTTTTCCGCCTCTATTACAATGTCAAACTGTATAGAACGCATAATGCAGGATGCGGAGAACAGACAGAGATCCCGGTCAAACAGACGGTACAGAGTGATCTGGCGGCCCTCGTCAGAGAGGATATACGCCCGGAGCTGGCCTGTTCTTATCAGCAGAAGCCCGGTGCAGTCCTGGCTTCCGTTATGCAGCACTGTTCCCTTAGGTACGGAGCGGATTCCGATATTCTCGGAGATCTTTTTCTGCTGAGAAGGGGTAAGATCCTTCCAGACAGGAAAAAAATCCTGAAATTCCATATTTAAAATCCTCCTTTTGGAAAAAAATAGAAATAAAGCTGAAAGCATTTATTTTATTATATATGCGCTTTTTGAACAATTCAATAAAAAGTCTTTTTATTTCCAGAAGATCAGGAGGGGTTCCTGGCGGTCTCCTTCTCTTTTGCAAAGGCATTTACAGACCATCAGAATTTCCGGTATATCTTGACTGTGGGAAGGAATGTCAGTAATATTAAGGAAAAGGATTCAAAAGGAAATCGCAGCTGTTTTGGAAAATGCTGCCGCAGGATAAGCGTTGGCAGCCGCACACAGGGAAAAAGGAGGAAGCTATCATGGAAAGACATGCGTTTGCAATGAAGATCAAAAAAGGACAGATGAATACATACCGGAGAAAACTGGGAGAAATCTGGCCGGAATTAACGGCACTGCTTGACAGGAATGAGATCACCAATTTCAGCATCTGGAATGCGGAGGATCTGATCTTCGGATATTATGAAAATAAAGAGGGGATGAAGCTCAGCGCGGAAGACGAGGCGGCAAAGAAAGCCATTACAGAGAAGATACAGGATACCTTCACCTGGATCTCCACGCCGGGAGAGGATATGCGTCTGATGTATCATAACTTCGGAATCGTAAGAGAGAGCAAGGAGCTGATCCGTCACAGAGTATTTATGACAAAACTGAAAGACGGCTGCGAGGAAGAGTATAAGGCCCGTCATGACGGTCTGATTGCCCAGAGAGGCGGAGCGACAGATCCCGGTCCGGACAGCAATTTCAGTATCTGGAACGCAGGAGGATATATCTTCGGCTATGACGAGATCGATACCACCATGGAAGTGGAGGAAACGGTAGAGTCAAGAGAAGCTACGGTTTCCTGGGAAATGCGCCAGCTTGAGATCATGGACTGGATCACCAATGATGTGGACTGGATGACAGGGGATGTTCATGCGGATGTAAAACGTCTGGCATGGCATAATTGATGCAATGAATGTAGACTGCGGCTCTGTCCGGGGAAAACATCCCGGCTGCGGAGCCGCAGTCTTATTTTTTTTATTCCGTCTGTATATGCGGACACTTCTCCTGTGTACGCACCTCTCCTGAGTCCAGCGCGGCGATGGTTCCATCTTCATACCGGACGATCAGCCGGCAGTCCTCGTCAACATCCAGAGCAGACGCTTTTTTTGTTCCTTCCGGAAGAAGGACCAGGATTTCCTTCCCGATAAGGAAACTGCGTTTCCGGTAATCTTCTTTATAGAAATGGTTTTCCGGAGACTGGCAAAGCGCCATAAAACAGTTGAGAAAGGCGGCGGCCAGCCTGTTTTTGCCGTCGTCTATAGCTTCTGAAAAAACGGCTCCGGCCCTATCCTTCAGTTCATCCGGAAAACCGCCCCGGGGAGAGTAAACATTGATCCCGATGCCAAGGATCACATAATCCAGAAAACCGTCCTCCAGACCGACAGAAGCTTCTGTCAGGATGCCGCTTACTTTTTTTCCATCCATATAGATATCGTTGACCCATTTGATCAGGGGCTTTTTGTCAGAGAAAGATTCTATGGCATGGCAGGCGGCCACAGCCGCCATGACGGTATACTTTTTTGCCTTCTGCGCCGGACAGCGGGAAGGGCGGAGAAGAAGACTCATATAAAGACCCGTGTCCGGCGGAGAATAAAAGCTCCGTCCGGTCCGTCCTCTGCCGTTTGTCTGGGAACCTGCGATGAGCACACAGCCTTCCGGAGCTCCGGCAGCGGCTTCTTCCCGAAGGAGAGCGTTGGTGGAAGCAGCGGCGGGAAGAACGGTCAGTTTTATTTGTGAGCAGGCGGACTCCAGATATTTCTGAATGCCCTGGACAGAAAGAATGTCCGTATCGGAGGCAAGACAGTACCCTTTGTTCTGAACGGCATGAATTTTGTAGCCTTCCTTTCTCAGGCTGTTGACGGCCTTCCATACGGCGGTCCTGGAAACGGACAGCTTTTCCGCGATTTCTTCTCCGGAAAAATAGACGCCTTTATTTTTTTCAAAGAGAGTGAGGAGCTTTTCCTTTGTTTTCATCTGATATCCACCTTTCTCCCGGATGATCCGGGCAGATCTGTCTGACACCCAAGCAGTTCTTTTTGACTGTGTCCGGGTTCCTGCCGGGTCGTTTCCGGTTTTGTCAGGGCAGGATAAACCTTCCCCATATATTTCTGAAAAATATCGTGGATCAGGGAATAGGTCAGCTTTGCCATGTGCTCCGGCGTTTCCTGGGCAGGGGAAGAAAGCCATGATCTGATCATGCCGACACATCCGTTCAGAACAAAAGCGTAGGCGTGCGCGGCATCGGTGCCGCTGTTCAGCGAGTCCGCAGAAACAGGCGCAAGAATTCTGGCTGCCAGAAGGTTTTCTACCTTTTCTACAAAAGCCATGTCGCCCTTCGGTCCGAGAAAAGCCAGAAACAGCTCTTTGTTGCTGTCCAGGATAGAAAAGAAACGGGCGATAAAATTAATAACGCTGTCCCGGTCACTGTGATCGATAGGACAGACCTCCATTACCTGAACAATCTCCTCCATGACTTCTTCCTCTATTTTCTGGAGCATCTGATAAATATCCGTATAATGAAGATAAAAGGTGGAGCGGTTGATATCTACCTCATCTACAAGTTCTTTTACGGTGATCTCGTTGATGCTTTTCTCCTGCATCAGCCGGGCCAGGCCGCGGCGAAGCTGCGCCTTTGTCTTTCTGATCCTCCGGTCAACTTTTTCTGCCATAATTTCCTCCTGAAAAATACAGTCTGTTCAACAGACTTCTCTTATTTTGTCTATTACTGGATAAAACCCTGCGTTTTTGCGGCTTGTATTTTTTCTTATGGATAGTATAATACATCCCAAAACAAAAAACAACATAATGTCTATTAATAGAAGTATGTTATAAGAATTCTGCTGTCTTTTGAACTGCAGAAAACAGGAGAGGAATACAGATATGCTGAAAAACGAATGGAAAAGTCTTTTAAAAAATAAGATTCTGCTGATAGTGATCGCGGCGGTAATCCTGATCCCTGTGATTTACGCAGGACTGTTTCTGAAATCCATGTGGGACCCATACGGAAATCTGGACAAACTTCCCGTGGCGGTAGTCAATCTTGATAAGAAGGCGGATTATGAAGGAACGACGCTGGATATAGGGAGGGAAATGACAGAAGCCCTGAAAGAAAACGATTCCCTGGATTTTTATTTTGTGGACAGCGCAGAGGCCAGCCGGGGACTTGCCAATGGAACTTATTATATGGTCATTACCATTCCAGAGGATTTTTCTTCCAATGCGGCGACACTTATGGACGCCCATCCGAAGAAAATGGAACTTCTCTGCGAAACAAATCCGGGAACGAATTATATTGCCTCTAAGATGGGAGAGAGCGCTCTGATAAAAATCCGGGATGAGATCGCAGGCGAGGTGACGGAGACTTACACAGAAGCGGTGTTCCGCCAGATCGCGGAAGCCGGAACCGGAATGCAGGAGGCGGCGGACGGAGCCGGAGAACTGAAAGACGGAATCCGGAAGGCAGGTCAGGGAAATGCGGCGGTCACCGCTAATCTGAAGAAGCTGGCGGACAGTGTTCTGACATTTCAAAATGGAGCAGAAACTCTTGAAAAGGGTCTGAAAGAATATACAGCAGGAGTGTCACAGGTGAACGATGGAGCGAAAACCCTGAATAACGGTACAGCTTCTCTCACTGCAAAGATCCCGGAACTGACAGGAGGGGTCAATAGCTTAAATGAAGGCGTGAAGCAATATACAGACGGTGCGGCAAAGCTGAACGCGAACTCCGCGCAGCTTCTGGCCGGAGCAGAAAGTCTGAAATCAGGATCCGTAGATCTGACAGAGGGCCTGGATGCGCTGAAAGAAGGCGCCGCGCAGTACATAAGCGGCGCAAACACTCTCGCCGATGGAATAACACAGTATCTTGCGGGAACCGGGCAGCTTTCTGAAGGGGCAGAGAAATTATCGGCGCTGGAAAACCTGGGACAGGTGTCGGACGGGATCACAGAGTTGAATGACGCTGTTTCCCGGGGAGAAAATTCTCTGACAGCGGGAACAGAAAATCTGGAAGCCGGACTGGGACAGCTTTATGAAAAAGTAAAAGCTGTGTCGGAGAGTTCTTCCGCCCAGGCGCTGGGACAGTTTGCATCCGGTATTGCCCGGGCAAAGGCAGACATGGAAAATGCGGGAAAGGGAATAGCGGGCGCAGAAAGCGGGATATCGGCGGCTTCTCTGGAGATCAGCCAGGCAGCGGACAGTATAAGCGGCGGCGCAGAGGAGATATCATCAGCCGCCGGTATGCTTCAGGGTGCTCTTGAACCTGTTTCCGAAGGTTTCAGCGCCGCGGCGGGAATAACGGAACAGTGCGCTGCGGACGCGAACAGCAGGATCGAGGAGGCAAACCGTCAGATTGCTGCGGCGAACGCACAGATCGCACAAGACCAGTCGGTTATGGCGAACGCGGCGGCAGCACTGGCGTCGCTTCAGGCCGGAGCAGATGAAAATGGAAATATTCCTGCGGCCGGACTGGACGTGGTGACGGCTATGCTGGGAGCTTCTCCAAACAGCGCAGAGGGAGTGGAAGGAATAGACGCAGGGGCTTATACTTCGCAGATAAATGAAACAGCGGCTTCGGTATCCTCGCAGGCTGCTCAGATACAGTCGTCTTTAAACGGCATGGCGGATCAGATGAATCAGACAGCCGACGGATTAAATGCAAAAGCGGAAACTTTGAAAGGCAGAGCGTCGGAAACAGAAAACGGGGCGGAGACTATCCGCGCCGAAGCTGAAAAACTGGACGCGGCGGCAGGCTCTGTTCCGGATATTCCGGCGGATGCTCTGGCGGAGATCACCAGCGCGGTAAAAGCGCTTTATGACGGCGCGGGAGCGGTAAATCAGGGAGCGGAAACGGTTTCCGGCGGGCTTTGCGCTCTGGAATCCGCGGCAGAAGAATTCCCCGACGCAGCTCAGGGAATCAAAAAGCTGGGCGAAGGCCTTCGGGAAGTAACGGAGAAAAACAGTGTTCTTGAGGAAGGTGCAGAAAATCTTAAGGCTGCGGGAAGCGAAGTTCTTTCCGGAATCAGCCGTCTTTCTTCCGGCGGAAAGACTTTTGGCGAAGGTATAAACGCATTAAGCGAAGGAATTGCCGCCTACACGGAGGGAGCGGCTGCGCTGGATAAAAACAGCGCTCCTCTCAGAGAAGGAACCGAAAAGCTTGCAGAAGGAGCAAAGACACTGGCAGAGGGAGCAGTCCGGCTTTCACAGGGAACGTCTGCTCTTTATGACGGAACATCCAGACTGGAGCACAGCAGCCAGGCACTGAACAGCGGCGCCTCAAAGCTTTCCGAAGGGGCAGGACAGATCCACGACGGAGCGGGACAGCTTTATGACGGATCAAAGGAGCTTGGAAGCGGTATAAAAGACCTTGGAAGCGGCTCTGAAACGCTGCAGTCCAGTCTGGGAAAAGGCGCCGGGCAGATCAGGGAGAAAAAGGCGGACAAGAATATGACAGAGATGTTTGCTTCTCCGGTACAGGAAAAAGAAACTCAGATGACGGCAGTGGAAAACAACGGTCACGCTATGGCGCCTTATATGATGTCTGTGGGGCTCTGGGTAGGCAGTCTGGCCTTCTGCCTGATGTATCCGCTGACAGAATATAAAGGAAAACTGAAATCCGGTACGGCATGGTGGGCATCCAAAGCCTCTGTGCTGTATCCGGTGGCCCTGCTTCAGGGGATACTTTTGATCGTGCTTCTTCATTTTATCGACGGATTTACTCCGGCGGAGATGACAAAGACCGTCCTTTTTGCCTGCCTTGCCTCGGCTGCCTTTACCTCGATCATGTACTTCTTTAACGTTGCTCTTGGAAAGGTCGGAAGTTTCCTGATGCTGATTTTTATGGTAGTGCAGCTTGCAGGTTCCGCAGGCACTTATCCGGTAGAAATCTCTCCCTCTTTTGTATCGAAGATCCATAGGTATCTTCCCTTCACCTATACGGTAGACGCGTTCCGTAGCACTATCGCAGGAGGAGAAAGCATATGGAAATCTGTTCTTGTTCTGGCAGTAATTACCGTATTCTTCACCGGGCTGACGATTCTTCAGTTTCAGTTTATGGCAAGAGAAAAGAAGAAGGGCAAAAAGATTCTTCTGGACTGGCTGGAAGAAAGAGGCGTGGCATAAGAAAGGGAGGGGCTCATCCGAGCCCCTCCCCTGTGCGGATCGCTTCTTATAATACTAAAGACGGAGCGGCATAAACCCGCGCGCCCAGTTCGTTGTCCAGCATATAAAGGCTCTTCGGATCATCGCCGAAAAGCTCAAAACGCTTGATAAGATTGTCGGCGTTATTTTCCTCTTCGCCCTGTTCCTTAACAAACCAGTCAAGGAACTGCATGGTGCGGAAGTCCTTTACAGAGTATGCCGCGTCGTAGATATTGTGGATCAGAGAGGTTACATACTGCTCATGCTTTAAGGTTTCTTCAAGGACGGTCTTTGCGTCCGTAAGAGCAACGTCCGGTTTGTCTACGGCGTCAAGCACGATTTTCTCACCATTGTTCTGCATATACTGGATAAACAGCATGGCATGATCCCGTTCTTCCTGAGCCTGAACTTTAAACCAGTTGCCGAAGCCGTCCAGACCCTGGTCATAATAATAATTGGAAAAGTCCAGATACAGATACGCGGAGTAGAATTCTTTGTTGATCTGGTTGTTTAAAAGTTCCGATACTTTTTTATCTAACATAATGTGTCCTCCTTGTGATTCCGCCTATTCCTTTCTGTACGGAGAGCAGATAGGCCAGTCTCCTGTGCTGTCTGTATTTTACACCTAACTTTCGGACACGTAAATACTTTGAGACAAAAAGCACCGTCTTATTTTGTATCTGTTATCGGGAAGACTCTGTTTCCTGCGCTTCCCGGCGTTCCAGCCAGGAATCCGCAAGCTGGTAGCCTATGGTGTAGCTGATCAGTATAATAGCGGCGGACAGAAATACTGCCAGCCAGATTTTTTGACGCTGGCTCATGGAAACCTCCTGTGTTTTTCTTGCGGCGGAAAAAGATATCTGATAAAGTATATCTTAAAAGGGATTTTTTCCATCTGACGTCAAATTATGCGGCGTCTGTGGAAAATAACGAAGGAGATTTAACAAATTCCTCACAATTTTCCCACAAAGTCAACACAAATTTTTCCTATACTCTGAGCATAAAAAGAAAACAGAGATTTCCAAGGAGGGGATTTTTCATGGAAGATATGAATACACAGTTAAATAACATGAACCAGAATAATAATGATGATAAAGAGAATAAGAAAAAAGGCAGAGTGAAACGTGCAGTGAAAAGAGGTACGGGAATCGCTATCTGCGCGGTACTTGCCGGAGGACTTGCGGCAGGAGCTTATGAAGGCGTAAACCGTCTGACAGGATGGAATGAAAGAGATGTGGTAGCCGCAACGAAGGAAGATAATAAAGCGGAGCTTCTTCAGACTAAGAGCGACAAAGATTCATCCGGCAGCAAGGAAGAAAGCAGTTCCGACTCCGGAACAGAAGCAAAAGGAAGCCTTGACGTTTCCGATATTGCGGAAGAAGCAATGAAATTTGTCGTTTCCATTACTACAAAGTCAGTGGAAGAAGTGCAGAACTATTATGGATACTTCGGTTTTGGCAACGGCTTTACCACCCAGCAGGAGGTTGAGGGAAGCGGTTCCGGAATCATTGTAGGAAAGAATGACGACGAGCTTCTGATCGCAACGAACTATCATGTGATCGAGGGTGCGGATAATGTATCTGTTACCTGTGTGGACGGAGAAGTATATGAAGCATCTGTAAAGGGCTATGATGCGGATCGGGATCTTGCAGTTGTATCCGTTGCCCTTGACGATATTTCCGATGACACAATGGACGCCATCACTATTGCTCCTATCGGAAGCTCTGATGATCTGAAGATCGGCGAGCAGGTCATCGCTATCGGAAATGCTCTTGGATACGGACAGTCTGTTACAACCGGTATCGTCAGCGCAAAGAACCGTCAGTTGGATGATAACGGCCAGACGGAGGAAGACTCTGACGGAGTGAATCTGATCCAGACCGATGCGGCGATCAACCCCGGCAACAGCGGCGGAGCTCTTCTGAATATGGATGGAGAAGTAGTAGGCATCAACTCCGCAAAGCTTGCGTCTACAGAAGTAGAAGGAATGGGTTATGCTATTGCGATCTCCGACGTATCTGATATTCTGGAAGATCTGATGAACGAAACGCCGAGAGATATTGTGGAAAATCACGGAGTATTATCCATCACAGGAAGCTCCGTCAGCGAGGAAGGCCAGGCCTACGGTATTCCGGAAGGCGTATTTGTAAGAGATGTGACAAAAGGCGGAGCTGCAGATAAGGCCGGAATTAAAGCAAACAATGTCATTACAGAGTTTGACGGCAAGAGAGTCCGCAGCATCGAGTCCTTGATAGATCTTCTTCAGTATTATGAACCAGGCGAAGAAGTTGAAGTAACGCTTCAGGTAATGGACGGCGACGGATATAAAGAAAAGACGGTAACAGTAACTCTGGATGAGGATACCAGCAAGGATAAAGAAGACAGTGAAGACAGCAGCAGCCAGGATTCTTCTGATGAGGAAAGCATTCTCCGCGACTGGGAAAACGGAAACGACGACAGTATGGATTATGAAGAATTCTTTGGAATGTGGTAATAAATAAAGGCTTTTTGCAGATCTGCCATGAAAATTTCAGAACTGTAATAAGAAAAGACGTCTGCTCCCCTGGCAGGCCCGGAATTTACCGGGATGCCGGAAGGGGCAGACGTTTTTTGCATAAAACTATGTCCGTGAACGGGAAACCCGCTATAACGTTTCCGATTCCGCAAGCACTCCGGAGCGGAGAAGATCTGTCAGGAGATTCCTGGCTTCTTTTTTTATCTGTTCCAGAGGGACTTTTTCGTTATGGGACTCGTTGAGAAAGCCGAACATGCCATAGCAGACAAAGCCGGCT
>DWVA01000016.1 GCA_019120475.1 Candidatus Blautia intestinipullorum
GTTTTGACTCTTACCTAAAAACAAGACAATCATATATAATCACAAAAAATAATTCAAGAAGGAGCGATAAATATGTTAGTGAAATGTCCAGAATGCGAATTACAAGTAAGCGATAAAGCGTTATCCTGCCCTCATTGCGGATATCCCATGCCGTCCGTAGGCACGCGTTCAAAGCGCCCTAGAAGGCCAAACAAGAGACGACGTCTTCCTAATGGTTTTGGTCAGATAAGTGAAATAAAAAACAAAAGGCTTAGAAAACCTTATCGCGTAATGGTTCCCGTAGGAAAGACTCAAACTGGAAAATGTCTTAGCAAACCTCTGAAGCCTCAATCCTATTTTTCTACATATAACGAAGCCTATGAAGCTCTCGTGGAGTATCATAAGAATCCATATGATCTGGATGACGCGATGACTGTTAAAGAGTTGTATGAAAAATGGTCGGAGGAGTATTTTAAGACTCTGAAATCAGTATCAAGCGAGCGAACAATCACTTCGGCTTGGGCGTACTGCGGATCCATATATAATATGAGAGCCCGCGACGTTCGGGCAAGACATTTAAAAGGATGCATGGAAGAAGGCACAGCGATTATAAAAGGCGAAACCCGTCATCCCTCCGCCGGAACCAAGTCCCGGATGAAATCGCTTTTTAACCTGATGTTTGATTATGCTCTGGAATATGAGATCGTTGAGAAAAACTACGCCCGGACTTTCAACATCTCCCAGGATGTCATTAACGAAAAAGAACAGGCCAGACGGGGACATCTGACATTCTCAGACGAAGAAATAAATACGTTATGGGAAAATATCAATAAAGTACAGTATACAGATGTGATCCTGATCCAATGCTATTCCGGATGGAGACCACAGGAATTGGGATTAATTCGTCTCGAAGATGTAGACCTCGAAAACTGGGTATTCTCCGGAGGATTAAAAACAGAAGCCGGACGTAACCGGAAGGTACCCATCCATACAAAAATAAGAGGGCTTGTTCAGAAAAGATATGATGAAGCTCAAAAAATCGGAAGCAAATATCTGATCAACTGCACAGACACTCATACTCACCGGAGCAGTCATATGTTTACTTACGATAAATATAGGGCGAGGTTTGATAAAATAAAAAAGGCCCTGGAATTAAATCCGGAGCATCGTTGTCATGACGGCCGTATGCACTTTATCACACAGGCAAAGAAATATGACGTTGATGAGTATGCCATCAAATATATGGTCGGTCATGCAATCACCGATCTGACTGAACGTGTGTACACAAAACGAGAATTTGACTGGCTGAAAGATGAGATTGAAAAGATACAATAAGATATCATAGGTGTAGGAGTGTGGTGTAGGAGTAATGTAGGAGTAGCCTGTTTTACCCCTATTTTGACTACTTTGCACCATACCCCGAAACCCTTGATGTTTTAATCGGATGTTCCCGGCACTAACCTTGAACGGCCTGCTGCCGTTCTCGCCAAGTGCCGGGAACGATCTCGCACTAAACTCAGACTTCGCCTAAAGGCTCGTCTTCGCTAAGTTGCTTTCGATCAGAATTTGCCAGCTTTTGCAGCTTCCTCAACACTAACTGCAACAGCTACAGTCATACCAACCATGGGGTTGTTTCCTGCGCCGATCAGACCCATCATTTCTACGTGAGCCGGAACGGAGGAGGAGCCTGCAAACTGAGCGTCGGAGTGCATACGTCCAAGTGTATCGGTCATACCGTAGGAAGCAGGACCTGCTGCCATGTTGTCCGGATGAAGGGTACGTCCTGTACCGCCGCCGGATGCAACAGAGAAGTATTTCTTTCCTTTTTCGTTGCATTCTTTCTTATAAGTACCTGCAACCGGATGCTGGAAACGTGTGGGGTTGGTGGAGTTACCGGTGATGGAAACGTCAACGCCTTCTTTCCACATGATGGCAACGCCTTCCTGCACGCTGTTTGCACCGTAGCAGTTTACTTTCGCGCGAAGTCCCTCGGAATAGGATTTGCGGAATACTTCTTTAACTTCGTTTGTGTATGGATCATACTCTGTCTCTACATATGTAAAGCCGTTGATACGGGAAATGATCTGAGCTGCGTCTTTTCCAAGACCGTTCAGGATAACGCGAAGCGGTTTCTGACGAACTTTGTTGGCTTTCTCAGCGATACCGATAGCGCCCTCTGCTGCTGCGAAGGACTCATGGCCAGCCAGGAAGCAGAAGCATTCTGTCTCTTCTTCCAGAAGCATTTTGCCCAGATTTCCGTGGCCAAGACCTACTTTACGTGTATCAGCAACAGATCCCGGGATACAGAATGCCTGAAGGCCTTCTCCGATTGCCGCCGCTGCGTCTGCTGCTCTTCTGCAGCCTTTCTTGATCGCGATAGCCGCGCCTGTGATATATGCCCAGCATGCGTTCTCGAAGCAGATCGGCTGAATGCCTTTGATCTGATCGTATACGTTCAGGCCGGCGTCTTTGGTGATTTTCTCAGCTTCTTCCAGAGAAGCGATTCCGTAGCTGTTTAAAACAGAATTGATCTTGTCAATTCGTCTCTCATATGATTCAAATAAAGCCATTTACTTATCCTCCTGATTTATCATCTAATAATATCTAAAACGATTACTCTTTTCTTGGGTCGATGATCTTCACTGCATCGTCAACACGTCCGTACTGACCTTTTGCTTTTTCCCATGCGGTGTTGGGATCGTCGCCTTTTTTGATGAAATCAGTCATTTTGCCAAGGCTTACGAACTGATAACCGATGATTTCATTATCCTCATCCAGTGCAATACCGGTTACATAGCCTTCTGCCATTTCCAGATAACGAGGTCCTTTTTTCAGAGTTCCGTACATTGTACCAACCTGAGAGCGAAGTCCCTTTCCAAGGTCCTCAAGACCAGCGCCTACCGGAAGTCCGTCCTCGGAGAACGCGGACTGGGAACGTCCGTAAACGATCTGCAGGAACAGTTCTCTCATAGCTGTATTAATCGCATCACAAACCAAGTCTGTGTTCAATGCTTCCATAACAGTAAGGCCAGGAAGGATCTCGGAAGCCATAGCTGCGGAATGAGTCATACCGGAACATCCGATGGTCTCTACCAGAGCTTCCTGGATGATACCCTCTTTAACATTCAGAGTCAGCTTGCAGGCGCCCTGCTGCGGTGCGCACCAGCCGACACCGTGTGTCAGACCGGAAATATCCTTAACTTCTTTTGCCTGTACCCATTTCGCTTCTTCCGGGATTGGAGCAGCGCCATGATGAACGCCCTGTGCCACTGGACACATTTCTTCTACTTCGCGTGAATAAATCATTGTAAAACTCCTTTCAAGTATAGATTTACTATAATGTTGTTAAAGAAAATCCTAACAACCTGAGAATATTCTCTCATAAAACCTGCCAATAGTCCAGTCAAATTTTGTAAAAAAATCAAGTCTTTTCTCGTCAGACCTCACATTTCAGAATATCCTGATAAAATTCGTCCATTTCTTTCCTGGTACGGAAAACGCCGATATAGATCTGATTTCCCATTGCGGAAGCCAGAACCTCCGGAAGTCTGTCTGTCATTTTGATCTGTTCCTTGTATTTTGCCATAATGTCTTCATGGCTCATCACAAACCGCTTTCCGTCCCTTCTGCCTGCGAAAGCGCAGTATTTCCGCTCTCCGGGCTTCAGTTCTGTTTTGTCAAAAGCCACCATATCCGCCCAGATCTTATATACGTCCGTAGTTCCGGCAAAATCCATCATGTCGGGAGAAAAACCGCCGCTGGGCCGCATATTGACCTCCAGCCCCACCAGATCTCCTTTTCTTCCCAGTCCTTCCTGATCTTTCAGAAGGCGGAAAAACTCAAAGTGGACAAAACGGCTTCTGACCCCGAAGCTTTTTGCCGCCGCCCGCCCTGCCTGCCGCGTGTCGCTGGGAAGATTTTTCAGGATATAAAATACGGCGTTGTCCTCATTATTCACAATATCCATAATGGAAACAGGGGAAACGTTTCCCGTTTCAAACAGGGGATTTCCATGAGAGTCGATCACCGCATCATAGGAATTCACTTCCGCATAAACGTATTCTTCCATAATGTACGAAATCGCCGGGTCTTTTGTCCGGAAAAATTCCCGAACCTGCTCTTCATTTTCCAGGCGGTATGTATGGCTGGCTCCCACGCCGTTATCCGGCTTTACCACTACCGGGTATCCTGTCTGAGAAATAAACTCCAGGCATTCCTCCAGCGTGTCCGCAAGATGGTATCTTGCCGTGGGGATTCCCGCCCGGTCGTAATATTCTTTCATTTTTGATTTATACTTTACTCTCGGAATATCTTCCTCCTGAAAGCCGCTGGTTATGTGAAAAGCGGTTCGAAGCCGGGCGTCCCGCTCCAGCCAGTATTCGTTATTGGATTCCAGCCAGTCGATCTTTCCGTGTTTGAAGATCAGAAAAGCCACCGCCCGGTAGACTTCATCGTCATTTTCCAGGTTGCTGACTTTATAATATTCACAGAGACTGTCTTTCAGATCTTTGCTCAGTTCCTCATAAGGCTGATCTCCGATTCCCAGAACATTCAGGCCGTTCTTTTTCAGTTCCCTGCAGAACAGCCAGTAATTCGCGGGAAAATTCGGAGAAATAAACACAAAATTTTTCATGATCCCCTTCCCTTTTCTCTTGTTTCCTCACCGTACATTTTCCTCCATACTCAGGAATTATCCAGCAGATAAGGAAGAAAATATTCTGTCTGTTTAAACCACCAGTACCAGTCGTGGGAACAATCGTATCCCCAATAATCCACCCATGCCTGGATGCCTTTGTCCTTAAGGATTCCTTCAAGCTGCCTTGTGGAATCGGGAAGCTCCCAGTCTCCCTGTCCCACACAGATCACCGCTTTTTTCAGGTTATAGAGTGCAATATAAGGGTGATTCTTCGGCATTCCGCCTAAATAGTGAATAGGAGAATTCCGATAGACCGCTTCGTCCATATAAGAACCAAATCCAAATTCCGAGCTGTAGATTCCGCTTAACGCCATAAGTCTGTCGAAAAGATCCGGCCGCTGGAAATAAAGATTTGCCGCGTGAGAAGCCCCAAGGCTGCATCCGCAGACCATAACTCCCGGGTATCCGGTCCATCCGTTCCGGGTATTCGCCGTTTCCCGCATAAACGGAACCATTTCATCAGTAATATATCGGATCCACTGTTCATAGCGGCGAATCCTCCAGGCAGGATCCCCGCCATAATCCGACCAGGTTTCTCTGTCCACTGTGTCAATGGAAAATACCGTCACCTGACCGGATTCCAGCCAGGGACTCCAGACATCTGTCATGTGGAAATTTTCAAAATCAAAAAAACGCCCGTCCTGACAGGGGATGAACAGTACCGGTCTTCCTTTCTGCCCATATATTTTACACTCCATTTCACAGCCCATAGCCGGGCTGTATTGTTTCATATACTGTATTTCCATCTGTCTCTCTTCCTTTTCCATCTGTCCGGCGGTTTTCAGGCGTTTCCCCTATTCTCTGTACAGAAGCGTGCTCATAAAAAACGGGATCTGCCTCTCCCAGCTTGCCTCACAGTGGGTCCCGCCAGGAATGATGCGTCCTGTCAGGAGAATGTTTTTCTCCAGAAGTACGGCCGCTATCGTCTCCAGGCTTTTTCTTATTCCCGGGCGCTGGTTCATTTCCTTTGCGCCGTAGTCCAGATAGACCACCGTATCCGGGCGGATGCGCACTCTGCGGATCATCTGCTCCAGTTTTACCGGAGCTGTCCAGATTGAGGGGGACAGAGCCGCCGCCCTGCTGAACACGTGATTATACTGTGTGACAGCATAAAGACTCATCAGACCTCCCATGGAGCTTCCTCCGATAAAAGTGTTGCTCCGGTCCGGCAGTGTGCGGAATTTCCGGTCGATTTCCGGCTTAAAAGTATGTACCATCCATTCCATAGTCAGGTGTCCCATTCCTGTAATACTTCCGCACTGGCTGTCCCGGAAGCTGAAAGGCGCATATTCTTTCAGCCTGCCGTGATCCGGACTGTGATTGCACTCCACAGCCGCCACAATGATCTGCGTCTCCGTACGGTCAAGGTACTCCTTCATCCCCCAGCTCTTCCCATAGGTAGCGTCGGAATCAAAAAACACATTATGTCCGTCAAACATATACAGGACAGGATAACGAGTCTCCGGATCCGCTTCATAGGAGTCCGGAAGGTAAACATATGCGCTGCGCTCTTCGTTTCCGGTAAGCTCCGGAATAGTGATCTTCCACTTATGCACCATAGGCTCTCCCTCCTTATTTACTTTAATATATCACAGCAAAAGAGTTCTGGCAATCCCCGGACAGATGTGGTAAACTGAAAAAAAACAAAAGGAGACTCATATGACGGAACATCTTCCCCCTTCCTTTCTTCCCGCCCGCTTTCAGATTTTAAGCGGAAGCGGGCTGAAGCTCATCGCTATTATCACTATGCTGATCGACCACACTGCGGCTGTGCTTCTGAGCATTTATCCTCCGGCCATGACGCCGCTGTTTTATATTGGAGGCCGCGGCTACAGCGCCTACCGGATCTGCCGGGATATCGGCAGGATCGCTTTTCCTATTTTCTGTTTTCTGCTGATCGAGGGATTTCTTCATACGCGGAACCGCTGGAGATATGGACGAAATCTTTTTCTTTTTGCACTGATTTCAGAGATTCCCTGGAATTTTATGTTTGCAGACACTTGGACTTATGCAAAACAGAACGTCTTTTTTACTTTGTTTCTGGGATATCTTGGATTCTGCGCCATCGAGCGCTTCCATGACGTCTACTGGAAACAGTTTTTCTGCCTGCTGGCCCTTCTCTTCGTCTCCGTAAAGCTGAACGCGGATTACGGATGGAGAGGTTATGTTTTTCTTTTGCTCATGTATCTTCTCCGGGAAGAAAAAGTAACGCAGGCGATTGTAGGGAGCTGCTGGCT
>DWVA01000017.1 GCA_019120475.1 Candidatus Blautia intestinipullorum
TACGGTCTCAAAGCAGCTCGTAGAGCTCCGCAGTTCTCCAAACGATAATCGAACAATTATATATGAATCAGAGCGCGATAAAGCGCTGTATGACCTCCCGGAATATTTGTTCTGGGAGGTTTTTGTATATACACCTGGGACAGCAGTTCTACACTGTGTAATTTCAGCGGTGTTCAGCATTATCTTCAGCCAGCGTACGTCTTGTGCTAGTATACATCCTATAATCCTTTCGTCTGCCTTGGAAATCGCTGAAATTCCTGCGGTTGGAGTCTGTAAGCTGAAGCCTGTGAACTGGAGGATATGAGCCGGAGTCTGCAAGTCGAAAAAGAGTCGATTTCTGTTTCTTTGATGCACTTCTTTTGTAAATATCTCTGATGCAATTTTCAGAAAAAAGAGGGAAAACGGTCCTATCACCTCATAAAAAATCAGCCTTAAGTAAAATAGAAGATGTTTACGGATGAATCAGTAGAAATGTTGAATATAGCCGTAAGATTTGGCAGGCACTTACGGACGAATCAGTGGAAAGTTGGAAAATAACCGTAAGAATAGAAGAAAGTTTACGGATAAAATAGTGGAAATGTTGGATGTAGCCGTAACATCAGCTAGGGATTTACGGATGAATCAGTAGAAATCTTAGAAACAACCGTAGAACCGGGCTGGGATTTACGGATGAATCAGACGAAATATTGGATGTAGCCGTAAGACTGGGCCAGCTTTACGGATGAACCAGCGGAAATATTAGAAGTAACCGTAGAATCAGGCGGAAAATAGATGTCAAAGACATAGGATTCTTCGTATGACAGAGTACCTTGGCGGCTTTGAGATGGCTCGGCAGTGTGATGAGAAGCTGGACGCTCCGGTCCGGGTAAAGATTGCGGCGATTACGGAAGGAAATTTTGTTTTTACGGCTTTATCAGAAGAAAAAGACAATGGACAGATGGAAATGCTGCTGGGCAAATGGGAAGGATATGCGGAGAGTCAGGGAGAAAATTATATTATGACTCTGGACTTTAGGGAAGACGGCCAGGTAGAATATATGGCCGGCTGGGTGCAGAGCGAGGCAGCGTTTCTCTCCACCGGCACTTTCGCTGTGGAGTATGACAGGATGTATCTGACATTTCCCCATGACCAGGTCAGCGGCCAGGATGTAAATTGGGAGAGCGTCTATTGCTTTGAGGTGCATGATGACACTTTGGAAATGGAATATCTATCCGGTGACAGCCTGAATATTTTCCAGAAAGAGGGAGATGTATTTAATTACAGCAGAGTCACAGCGGCAGATTCCGGCGAAGATGCACCGACCGTTTCCGGAGAGAGTATATCGTCTGATTCCGGAGAGTTTGTTCTGACGGCGGAAGACCAGAAGCTGCTGCGCGAACATCTTCTGGTTCCCGAGACTGCGGTGGTGGAATTTCAGATCGGAGAAGAGTATTACTGGTCTGCGGCAGATGCCACAGTAGTTCCCATATCCATATATGAAAACGGCGTTTATGTGGCCGGGGCGGATATCAGCAAAGAGACAAAAGAACTTATGACGTCGATTCTGACGTATCAGCATTAGAAGCAGGCTATGATGGAAGCAGTTCGCGCGGCAGAGAGCAGCCATAAAGAAGAAAAATTTTTTCCCGCAATAGACTTGAAGAGTTTTCCTGTGGTATAGTGGTACCTGTAAGAAATATTGCGGGAAGGTGTTTGTATGATGTTATATAATGAACGCGCGGAGCTGATTCTGCAGCAGCTTCAGCTGCAGTCTACCGTGAAGGTTACGGAATTGAGCCAGCAGCTGGGGGTATCGGTGGATACGATCCGGCGTGATCTGAAGGCAATGGAGCAGGAAGGTCTGATCAAATGTGTGCGCGGAGGAGCGTGCCTTCCGGAATCCATCATCTCTTTTTCAAATTTTACAGGCCGCGAGATTATCAACAGTGAATGGAAACGGGAAATAGCCAGGAAAGCCTTGGGGTATATCCGGGAGGGCGACGTAGTCGCTCTGAATGCAGGAACGACGAATACAGTTCTGGCTCAGGAACTGATCACGCTGAATAAAAAGTTCACTGTTGTGACGAACAATCATGCGGCAGTAAGCATATTGATGCAGAATCCTGTAATCCGCCTTATCTCCGTAGGAGGCGAGATCGATCCCCAGGAAAAATCCACCTTCGGTACCGTATGCGAAAGGGAGTTTGGCCAGTATTACCCGGATATTGCTTTTTTGTCTGTCAATGCGGTAGATTCCAGGGAGGGATTTACAGATTTTCGTTTTGCGGAAATCGGAGTGATCCAGCTTCTTGCGCGGATATCCAGAAAAGTGATCGCCCTGATGGATACGAGCAAGCTTGGAAAATGCTCCAAGAGAAAGGCGCTTTCTTTAGATCAGGTAGATCTGCTTCTGATGAATGATCCTGTCTCGGAGGAAGTAAAGGAGAAATATAAGAAGAAGGGCATAGAAATATTATAGAGCGGACAGTAAGATCCTGCCCTGCACCGGGTCCCTGCCGGGAAACGCACCCCTTCCGGGAAATGAAAGATCATTTCCCGGAAGGGGTGTTTTACTTATGTTTTACATATTGTTTACAGCATGTTGCTTGTAAAAGCTGTATTTTGCTGTATATAATTACGACGTAAACAAGAAAAACAGCAAATAAAAGCAAAAAGACGCAAGGAGTTTTATTATGGCAAAAGGACGGGGAATTCAATTACTGGTATTTGACTGGGCCGGAACAACCGTGGACTATGGTTCCAGTGCTCCGGAAACCGTGTTTGAACGTGTTTTTGAATCTGCGGGGATTCACCTCACAAGAGACGAGATCAATCGGCCGATGGGAATGGAAAAAAAAGCACATATCCGTCAGCTGCTGTCCAGCGAAAACGGAGGCAGACAATGGGAGGAGGCATACGGCAGACCGTGGACCGAGGATGACGTGGAAATGCTGTATCAGAAGTTTGAGACAATTTTGAATGAGGTTGTGGCCGAATACAGCCAACCGATTCCGGGAGTAGTGGAGACGGTGGAAAAACTGCGCAGAGCAGGATACAGAATCGGTTCTACCACAGGCTATACTTCGCAGATCATGGAAAAGGTGATATCGGAGGCTGAAAAATACGGATACAAGGCGGACTGTGTTGTGACTCCCGATTTAACAGAAGCCGGCCGCCCGACACCGTTTATGCTTTTTGAGTGTATGCGGCAGATGAATGTCTATCCTCCGTGCGAAGTTGTGAAAGTAGGAGATACGGTGGTGGATATTCAGGAAGGAAAAAACGCCGGGGCATGGAGTGTGGGAATTCTTGAAGGTTCCAATCTCCTGGGACTGACCAGGGAAGAATATGAAGCAATGGATCCGGAAGAACTGAGAAAATGCAAGTACGATGCAGCAGAATGCTACCGGAAAGCCGGCGCTGATATTGTGATTGATACAATCCTAGATCTGCCGGAGGCGGTTGCGGAACTTAACCGGAGACTGATAAAACGGGAGGTGGAAGAATGAACCGTTACTATAATCCGGTTCACACGATACAGGGAGCGGGGTGCGTAGACTGCCTTCCTCAGCTTCTGGAAGATATGGAACTCCCCGATAAGTCTGTGCTCCTTCTTGCATGGGGAGAAAACGTTTTCCAGAAACCTGTATTTTCAAAACTGATCGAAGATAACAAAAATTTTAATATCTGCCCCAGAGTCTTTAAAGAGTCAAATCCGACAGTGGAACAGCTGTTTGATATTTATCAGGAGACAAAACAGTTCAGGCCATCGGCAGTTGTGGCGGTAGGCGGCGGAAGCATCATGGACGTAGGAAAGTCCCTCTGCTGTCTGTATGGAAGTGAGATTGCAGATGTGGACGGCCTGAGAGAGATGATCAGAGAGAAGAATTATACAGCTCCGAAAGCAAGATGGATAGGAATTCCTACTACCGCGGGCACCGGAAGCGAAGCGACCTGCTGGGCAACCATCTGGGATCCTTCCCAGGATGCAAAACGTTCGGTGGAGAACCATGAGAATTATGCCTACGCCGCACTGGTGGATCCGGAACTGGCGGAAGGGATGCCGCTCAGGCTTGCGGTTTCCTCCGCGCTGGACGCGGTGGCTCATGCGGTAGAGAGCTATTGGGCAAAGGGAACAAACTGTGTGTCAAAAGCTCTGGCGCTGAATGCCGTTCAGGTAATTATGCGTCATCTGGAAGAGCTGCTTTCCGGACAGGAAGGCGCCCACGATGCAATGGCCCAGGGAAGTATGCTGGCAGGTCTGGCTTTCAGCAACACAAAAACAACAGCCTGCCATTCCATCTCCTATCCGCTGACTATGCATTACAATATTCCCCACGGTACGGCAGTGAGTATGCTTCTTGGGCCGGTATTCCGGATGAATGCGGAAGCAATAGAAGACAGAGGGGCGCTGCTGCAGGCGCTGGGAGTATCCGGCGCGGAGGAGCTGAAAGAACGCATCGACAGCATTCTCAGACGATCCGGACAGCCCTGTTCGCTTCATGCATGGGGCGTTGGCAGGGAAGATCTGCCCCATCTTGCGGAACTGGGAATTACGAAAGGACGGGCGGACAACAATCCGGTGGAAGTGACCGCCGAAAACATCCTTTCTGTCCTGGAAGAGATTTTCTGAACACTAAACTTTCCAAGATATAAAAAAGCAAAGCAGAAAAGGAGAAAAAATTATGAAATGCAGAACCAAATTAACAGGAGTAACTTTGAGCGCGCTGATGGCAGTCTCTCTTTTTTCGGCAGCCGGAGCAGAAAATGTGAAGGCGTCTTCTCCGGGAGGCGAGGACGGAGTGTTTACAATCGCTTACGCGCCCAATGAATCCACTACAGAAAGCGCAGACGCAAGAAACGGTCTGGCTGAAGATCTGAGTGAGTTTCTGGGCTGCGAAGTGGAGGAGATTCAGGCAAGCGACTACAATGCGATCATCGAAGCTCTGCGCACAGGCAGCGCGGATATGGCTTATATGGGATCCCAGGCTCTGGCTCTGGGAGTGGAGCGTACGGAGCTTGAGCCGATCGTCATGAAAGCAGAGGAGGGAGATCCGGAAAAAGCGATCTATCATTCGGTTTTGATTGCTTCCAGTGCAAATGAAGATATCAATTCTATTGAAGACATCAAAGGAAAAACCATGGCTTTTGTAGATCCGGACTCCACTTCCGGAAATCTGGTTCCGACAGCGGAAATTATCCAGGCATTCCCGGATGAAGAGCTGAATTCAGACATGCTTCATACGAACGGCGACTTTTTTGAGGCTGTCAGCTATTCAGGATCCCATCAGGCAGGGCTGCAGGCGGTAATCAAAGGCGATGTGGACGTTGTGCCTATTTCCGATCAGATTCTTGCATCTGAAATAGCAAATGGAAACGCCGCAGAGGGAGATGTGAAGGTTATCCATGAGTCCGGAGCCATTCCGGCGGAGGCCATGGTGGTTGCCGAGCATGTGGATCAGGACACCAGAGATCAGCTGACAGAGTTTCTGACCTCCTACGACAACGAAGAGTATTTCACAGACGTGATCAAGGTTCCGGGAGCCCGCTTTATTGAATGCGATATGAGCGACTACGAGGAGATCATTGAGCTGAACAAAATCATCAACGATTTTTAAATTATCGGACAGCAGACAGGAGGATTGACATGGAAGCTATATTAAAATTTGATCAGGTATCGAAAGATTATCCGAATGGCGTACACGCACTGAAAAAAGTGTCCTTTGAAGTTTCGGAAGGCGAGTTCGTTTCTGTTATCGGTCCGTCAGGATCAGGAAAGTCGACCCTCCTGCGCGCCATCAACCGGCTGATCCCGGTCAGCAGCGGGACGGTATGGCTGGACGGTCAGGCGGTATCCGCCCAGAAAGGAAAAAAACTCCGGGAACAGCGCTGCAAGGTCGGCATGATCTTTCAGAATTATAATCTTGTATACAGTCTGTCTGTTCTTCAGAATGTCCTTCATGGCCGGCTTGGCTATATGAGCGGGCTGAAGGGAGTCTTCGGGCTGTATTCGGAACAGGATAAGCAGGAAGCTCTGGACCTTCTGGAAGAGCTGGGGCTGGAACAGTTCTGCTATAACAGAGCGTCCGACCTTTCCGGAGGACAGAAGCAGAGGGTGGGGATCGCCAGAGCCATTATGCAGAAGCCGAAGCTGCTGCTCTGCGACGAACCCATCGCGTCTCTGGATCCGTCCAGCGCCAAAACGATCATGGATTTATTAAGAGATATGTCTCAGAAGAGAAAGATCGCCTGTATCGTGAATCTGCATCAGCTGGATGTGGCAGTAAAATATTCCACACGGATCATCGGGCTTTCAAAGGGAGAAATCGTTTTTGACGGCACTCCGGAAGAACTTGATGACAGAACCATTGAAAAAATTTACGGCACTTCTCGTGAAAATCTGATGATGGGAGGAACGGCAGATGACAAAGCGGATACCGTTGATTGCGCGTGATTTAAGAAAACTGTATACAGGCTTTCTGATTGCTGCAGTTGTTTTGTTTCTGGTATGCAGCTTTCTGACAGAATTCAATGTTATGACGCTGATCGCCAATGGAGATGCGTTCTGGGAATTTATCACAGAGGATTTTCTTCCTCCGGCTCTGCCGAAGAGCAGCAGAATTCCGGGGATCCTGTCCAGCGTGCTGGTAACGCTGGCGCTTGCGATGTCGGCGACCACAATTGCCGCTGTTCTTGCGTTTTTCGTATCGCTGTTCGGAAGTGAAAAAGTAGCTCCCTTCCCAAGGGCAGCCAGATTTGTCAGGGGATTTGCCACTTTTCTCCGCAATATCCCCGCGCTTGTATGGGCTTTTATTTTATTTTCTTCGCTGGGGATCGGAACAGGCGTGGGATTTGTCGCCCTGTGCATTACAAGCTTTGCGTTTATGGTGAGGGCTTTTGTGGAAACCATGGAGGACGTTTCCCAGGACTGTGTGGAAAGTCTGCAGGCAGTAGGGGCGACGTTTCCCCAGAGAGTCTCCCAGGCGATTCTGCCGTCCTGTTTAAATGGGTTTCTTTCCTGGTTTCTCTACTGCGTGGAGGTGAATATCCGGGCTTCCACCATTGTCGGAATGGTGGGCGGCGGCGGTGTGGGCCTGACGCTGTTTTCTTACATAAAAAGCTTCAGGTATGATATCGCGCTGAGTATTATTTTGCTGGTGGCTGCAATGGTGATCGTGGTGGATCAGATCACCGCCAGACTCCGAAAGGAGATTATGAAATGAGTATGGAATATAACGGAACGATCGTAAATCTGAAAGAAAAAGAATATACGGAAGAGAAGAAGCGTGCAAAAAGAAAAACAACAACAAAAATTCCGGTAAAATGCAGGCAGAGAAACCGGTTTATCCCGGGTTTCCTTGGAGGAGTAGCCCTTTTGTCTGTTCTGAGCCTTCTGTATCTGGATATTGACTGGCTGAAAATGCTGTCCCGTGTGCCGGATATCGGAGAAGTGTTCTGGGAGCTGGCGCATCTTGATTTTTCGAACATGGATCTGATCCTCTCGTCCATGGTGGAAACCATATCGATCGCGGAGCTCTCGCTTTTGTACAGCCTGATCCTGGGGATCCTGTTCGGCATGCTCGCCGCGCGGAATATTTTCCGGATCCCGGTGCTGTCGGTACTCGTTCAGTCGTTTTTTACTTTTCTGAGGGCGGTGCCCACTCCGGTCTGGGTTCTGCTGATGCTGGTGTGTCTCGGTATGGGACCGGAGGCGGGTGTTGCCGGACTGTGCGTCCATACAACGGCTTTCTTTACGAAGTCTTTCGCCCAGAGCTTTGACAGTATACCTTATGAGACCATAGAAGCCCTGGAGGTGACCGGGACGGGAAGACTGAGCATTTTCTTCAATGCGGTTCTTCCGGCGGCTCTTTCCCAGATCGTAGCCTGGGCGGGAATGCGTCTGGAAACAAATTTCTCCGAATGTGCCATCCTCGGCATGGTAGGCGCAGGCGGAGTCGGATATGTAATCTCCAACAGCCTGCAGGGATACGATTATGGAACTGCGGGAGTGGCCATCCTGCTGGTATTTCTGGTGGCATACTGTATTGAGCGGATGTTTGTGCACATAAAAAAGAGATTCTATTAAACGGGGTGTTCAGGACCCTCTAAAAAATAATAAATGCCGGAGTAAGGGAGAAGCGTCAGAGAAATGCTTTCTCCTTTTTCTGCTGTAAAAACGGCTGCCTGGTTCCTGTTCTGCTTTCCGCCGTAAATGTCAAGATCACTGTTGAAAAGCTCTTTCAGCCGGCAGTTCTTTTCCGGTTTCAGATCATAGGACTGTTCCTGTTCGGAGAAGTTAAAGAGCGCGAGGATACGTTCCTTCTCTGCCGTCCGCTCAAAAACATAGACACAGGATGCTTCCTGATGGCAGTCAATCCACCGGAATCCCTTGTGTTCGTAATCTTTTTCCCAGAAGGCAGGATGTTTCAGATAAAGACGGTTCAGTTCTTTCATGAACCGGGCAAATCCGCTGTGGATGGGATAGTCCAGCAAAAGCCAGTCCTGTTCCCGTTTTTCATCCCATTCCCGGAGTTGTCCGATCTCATTTCCCATGAAATTCAGTTTTTTTCCGGGGTGGGCGTACATGTACATGTAAAATGCCCGGCACTGCGGAAATTTGTCATCGTAATTCCCGCTCATTTTCTGCAGAATGGTAGCTTTGCCGTGGACAACCTCATCGTGGGAGAGCGGAAGCAGAAAACGGTCATTGTAATAATACATCATGGAGAATGTAAGCTTATGATAATCCCGGCTTCTGTATTCCGGAGCCGTCCGGAAGTAATCCAGAGTGTCGTTCATCCATCCCATATCCCATTTATAGTCGAATCCCAGTCCGCCGCAGGAGACCGGTTCCGTCACCTTCGGAAAGGAGGTGGAGTCTTCTGCTGCCAGGATTGCGGAGGGGTGGAGGGTTTTCAGGCCCTCATTCATAAATTGAAGAAATTCCACTGCATTGGAGTTTACGCCTCTGGCGGGATCGCCCTGCCAGTAGATCGCCCGGCTGATGGCGTCCATCCGGAGCCCGTCTATATGAAATTCGTTCAGCCAGTAGTTGGCGCAGGACTGCAGGAAGCTTCTGACTTCACCCCGGGAGTGCATGAAATTGCAGCTTCCCCATTCACTGACGCCAACTGCGGAATTCGGGTATTCGTAGAGCGGCGTCCCGTCATAATTTGCCAGTGCATAGCCGTCCACTGCGAAATGGACGGGAACAAAATCCATAATGACGCCGATACGGTTCCGGTGGCAGGCGTCGATGAAGGCTTTCAGCTGGTCCGCGGTGCCGTATCTGGAGGTGGGGCTGAAAAATCCCGTAGACTGATAACCCCAGGATTCATCACAGGGATATTCATTCAGGGGCATGATCTCCAGATAATTGTAGCCGTTCTCTCTGAGGTAGGGAATCAGGATGTCCGCCATTTCTTCATAGGTATACCAAGCGTCCGGTTCCTCAGAGGGTTTCTTAAAGGAGCCGAAATGGATCTCATAGATGTTCAGAGGCTTTTCGCGGCAGTCGCTGCGGCTCTTCATCCATTCCTTATCATGAAACCGAAAAGAATTCATATCCCGTATAATGGAAGCGCTGTTCGGACGCAGCTCCATCCCGAAGCCGAAGGGATCGCAGTGGTCAGTCCAGCTTCCGGTCCGGCTGTAGATCCGGTATTTGTACATCATGCCTTCTCTGGCGCCGGGAACGCGGATTTCCCAGAAATTTCCATCGGAAACCTGCTGCATTTCCCATTCTTCCCACTCATTGAACTCCCCGATCAGAGCGACGCGGGAGGCCGCGGGGGCGAAGGTGCGGAAGGTCACACCTTCTTTTTCTGTATGCGCCCCAAGATACTGATAAGCGTCAAAAATTTTTCCTGTGTAGAATCCGTAAAAATCCATATATTTCCTCCCTACCGCGGCTGTCAATGAAATTGCTGTTTTCAGGAGCATGTCTGTTATTTAATAGACATCCGTCGGTTTTTGATTATAATATAAAAGTAAGAGAAGGATGTCCACAGACAATCTGCCTGAATAGATGGATAAACAACTTATTGAGCAATGTGTCGGGAAAGAATGTGGAGTTTTTCATTGAAGTGCGGGAATATATTTTGCTGCCGCAGACAGCCGAAAGGAGGATGACAAATGGATCTTCGGACAGAAAAGACGGAGAGAGCCATTAAAAACGCTTTTCTGGAGCTCAGAGGAAAGAAGCCGCTGGAAAAAATTACGGTAAAGGAACTGTGTTCGAGGGCTTGTATCAATAAATCTACTTTTTATGCACATTATGAAGACATTTATGCCCTCTCGGCTGTATTAGAAAAGGATGTTGTGAATTCTGTCCTCAAAAGCATTGCAGGAGGGCAGGAATATACGCTGAAAACATCAGATGTTTTTACACGGGATCTCTACCTGGCTTTTATCGCAAACAGTTCCCTGATTAATATCGTATTTTCCGGAAAAGATAAAAGCCGTCTGGGCGACTGCCTTGAGGAGGAAATTAAAAAAATGATCTGGGAAAAATATCCGGAGCATCAGAACGATATAGAGAAGAATATTATGCTTTCTTATACAATTCAGGGTACTTTTCACGCGTATAAGAACAACCAGGATGTGGATCTGGACACGCTGATAAAAGTCAGCCAGAACATTGTGAAGCGGCTTATTCCGCTGTATGAAGAGAAAACTTCCGGGGCGGAAATAGATAAGGACAAGTAAAAAACGGAGGAGCAGATATGTTTTTATTCCAGAAGATAGAGGAAACGATGATGCAGTATTCCGATGCCAGACATGCGGTGGGGGAATTTATCATCCGGGAGCAGGACAATATTTATAAATATACCATTGGAGAGATCGCGGAGAGAACTTACACCTCCAAAGCGACAGTGGTTCGCTTTGCAAAAGCTATGGGTTATGACGGCTGGAAGGAGTTTATGAAGGATTATATTGCTGAAATGCAGTATCGGAAGCAGCACGATAATGAAATTGATTACAATTTTCCTTTTTTGGAAAATGACAGCATAGATACAATACTGGACAATCTTTGCCGGCTTCAGACGGAGACGCTGAGAGAAACACGGGATCTGATAGATAAAGAGACTATGCGAGAGGCAGCAGACCGTATTATCTCTGGAAAGAATATCGTGATTTTTTCGAGAAGTCCCAACAGCTATTATGCAGGCGTTTTTACACGCAAATTATGTTCCATCGGATACTTTGCCCGGGTGGCGAAGAGCGGGGAGGCGGGGCTGGCAGCAACGGCGATGGGCAGAGAGGACTGTGCTGTGATCATTTCATATTCAGGAAATAATCCTACAAAAGATCCTGTGGATAAGATCAAAAAAAGGAATCCTGCCTCAGATTGAAGAGGGAGATATGGAAGTCCTTGCAGAGGGGACGGCGGATTTTATCGGTGTGAATTATTATGCCACAGCAACAGCAAGCGCAAGTAAAAATGACGGTACAGACTGTCAGCCCAGAAATGGCGATCAGCAGGTGATGATAGGAGAAGAAGGCGTATACCGCGCGGCCTCCAATCCGTATCTGGAGAAAACAGAATTTGGCTGGATTGTGGATTCAGTAGGGCTGCGAGTGACTCTGCGCCGGATTCACAGCCGTTATCATAAGCCTCTGCTCATTACAGAAAATGGACTTGGAGCTAAGGATATACTTACGGAGGACGGAAGGGTTCATGATGAATACCGCATCGATTATCTGCGCAGACATTTCCGGCAGGCGCAGCTCGCCCTCTCAGACGGCGTAGATCTGATCGGATATTGTCCATGGTCTTTCCTGGATCTTGTCAGCACACACCAGGGATATGGAAAGCGATATGGGTTTGTGTATGTAAACAGGGAAGAAAAAGACCTGAAAGATATGGCAAGGATAAAAAAGGACAGTTTTTACTGGTATCACAATGTCATTCAGACTAATGGAAAAGAAATGTAGGAGACGATCTTGTAATTGAAGGAACAATTTACCAATAAGCAGCTAAAAAATATGATTCTGCCGCTTCTGGCTGAACAGTTTATGCTGATGCTGGTGGGGCTGGCCGACACTTTTGTAGTCAGCTTTGCCGGTGAAGCGGCGGTTTCCGGTGTTTCACTGGTAAACTCATTTAATACGATATTTATATTTCTGTTCACTGCACTTGCCTCCGGCGGTGCAGTGATTGTCAGTCAGTATATCGGAAAAAAGGAAATGAAAACAGCTTCTGCGGCGGTCAGTCAGCTTCTGCTGGTATCTGTGTTGTTTTCTGCGGCAGTCAGCATTTTGATCCTGATTTTCCAGGGGGAGATTATCAGTTTTATGTTCGGGAGGGTGGAGCCGGAAGTAAGGGAGGCCTGCCTTACTTATCTGCGGATTTCCGTGTACTCATATCCGGCGCTTGCCGTTTACAACGCCGGGGCGGCGCTGTACCGGAGCGTAGGAAAAACCGGGACGACTATGAACATATCCATCATTGCCAATGTGATCAATGTGGCGGGAAATCTGATCGGTGTTTTCGTATTTCATGCGGGAGTTGCGGGAGTTGCTTATCCATCGCTTTTCTCCCGGACGTTTTCAGCAGTGATAATCACTGTGCTATGTTTTAAAGAGCATGAAGGTATCCGGTATTACTGGAAGTATATTATTTCCTGGAATGGTTCCCTTATAAAGAGGATTATGGGGATCGCTGTGCCAAATGGTGTGGAAAGCGGAATCTTTCAGTTTGTGAAGGTAGCGCTCAGCAGTATTGTGGCTCTGTTCGGCACAAGCCAGATTGCCGCGAACGGCATCGCCCAGAGTATCTGGAGCGTTGCTGCGCTGATCAGTTCTGCTATGGGACCGGTGTTTATCACTGTGATTGGCCAGTGTATGGGCGCAGGGGATGTTCCCCAGGCAGAGAGATATTTTAAAAAACTTATGAAGACCACGGTAGTGCTCTCTCTGGTCTGGAATGGGATGATTTTTGCTTTGACTCCGCTGATCGCAGGCACTTATGCTGTATCGGACACAACCAGAAGGTATATCATCTGGCTTGTTCTCATACATAATGTTGCTAATTCGATTATATTCCCTTTTGCAGATCCTCTTGGAAAAGGGCTGAGGGCAGCCGGAGACGTGAGATACACGATGGCGGTGTCTCTTGGTACAACTATAGGAGTAAGACTTGTTTTTTCGGTCCTTTTTGGGATTTTGCTTCATATGGGAGTTATTGGGATCGCTCTGGCCATGGGCATGGACTGGCTTGTACGGGCGGTTATTTTCTGGTTCCGCTTTAAAATAGGAAAATGGAAGACTTTCCAGGTAGTATGAAGAAGCGATTCATAATTCAAAGATAATGGTTTATCGACTTATACCCCTTTCTGTGATATGATACTGCATGTACAACAGATTACAGAAAGGGGTATTTCTATGGGAGATACGTCTGAAAATACAAAAAAGAAAGATTGCTTAAAACGGATCAGTGTCGGCATCCTGGCTCATGTGGATGCGGGAAAAACAACACTTTCCGAGGGGCTTTTATATTTGTGCGGAGAAATACGGAAGCTGGGGCGTGTGGATCACGGCGATGCGTTTCTGGATACCTTTGAGCTGGAAAAGGAAAGGGGAATTACTATTTTTTCAAAGCAGGCGATGTTCCGGACAGAAAAAATGGAAGTGACGCTTCTGGATACGCCGGGTCATGTGGATTTTTCAGCAGAGATGGAGCGAACCCTTCAGGTTCTTGATTATGCCATTCTTGTTATCAATGGAATGGACGGAGTGCAGAGCCATACGGCCACACTCTGGCGTCTGCTGGACAGATACCAGATACCTGTTTTTCTTTTTATCAACAAAATGGATCAGGAGGGCACGGACCGGGAGAAGCTTCTGGAGGAATTGAAAAAGAGGCTGAATGATAATTGCATTGATTTCAGCGGAGACACAGATCAGGAAGCCTGGATGGAGAATGTTGCCGTATGTGACGAAAGTCTTATGGAGGAGTATCTGGAATCAGGAACTGTTAATAGGGACGATATTGCTTCGCTGATTTCCGGCCGCCGGATTTTTCCCTGTTATTTTGGTTCTGCGCTGCGGATGCAGGGCGTGGAAGAATTTTTGAGGGGTCTGGAGACGTTTACCAGAGAACGGATGTATCCTGCTGAATTCGGGGCAAAGGTATTTAAGATTGCAAGAGACGAGCAGGGAAACCGGCTGACTTATATGAAGATCACCGGAGGGGTTCTGAAGGTGAAGACAATTCTTTCAAATAAATCAGGAAGAAAGCAGCAGCTTCCGGGACAGAAAAGCCGGGAGGAGGCCTGGGAGGAAAAAGTGGATCAGATCCGGCTGTATTCCGGAGGAAAATACCAAGTCATTCAGGAGGCAGGGGCAGGAACTGTCTGCGCGGTGACAGGACTTACAAAAACCCATCCCGGGCAGGGGCTGGGCATAGAAAGGGATTCCGAAATGCCGGTTCTGGAGCCTGTGCTGAATTATCAGATCCAGCTCCCGGAGGGATGTGATCCTCATAAGATGCTGCAGCAGTTAAGGCAGCTTGAGGAGGAAGAACCGGAGCTGCATATTTACTGGGACACCGCTTTGGGAGAAATCCATGCCCAGCTTATGGGCGAAGTGCAGATTGAGGTTTTGAAGAAACTTATCTGGGAACGCTGCCATGCGGCTGTGGAATTCGGCGCGGGAAATATCGTGTACAAGGAGACTATTGCGGCTCCCGTGACAGGTGTGGGTCATTTTGAACCGCTGCGTCATTATGCGGAGGTGCATCTTCTGATCGAACCGGGAGAGCCGGGAAGCGGATGCCAGTATTTTACAGCATGCAGTGAGGATGTTCTGGCCAGAAACTGGCAGAGACTGATTCTTACCCATCTTGAGGAAAAGGAACACAGGGGAGTCCTGACGGGAGCGGCCCTGACAGATGTGCAGATCACTCTGCTGACCGGACGGGCTCATGCGAAGCATACAGAAGGAGGAGATTTCCGGCAGGCTACTTACCGGGCGGTGCGTCAGGGACTGAAAAAAGCAAGAAGTATTCTTCTGGAGCCGTATTATGAATTCCGGCTGGAGCTGCCGGGGGAGATGATCGGGCGTGCCATGTCCGATATTCAGAAGATGCAGGGAAACTTTCAGCCTCCGGAGACAGACGGAGAAACAGCGGTGCTGTGCGGGACCGCGCCCGTCGCACAGATGCGGGATTACCAGAAAGAGGTCGTTTCCTATACCAGAGGCAGAGGCCGGCTTTTCTGCAGTCTGAAGGGATATGCTCCCTGCCGGAATCAGGAGGAGATCGTGGAAAAGACCGGCTATGATTCGGAACGGGATCTGGATAATCCTACGGGGTCTGTATTCTGTGCTCATGGCGCCGGTTTTGTGGTTCCCTGGAATCAGGTGGAAGAGTATATGCACTTGGAAAGCGGCGTGGATGCGGAAGAGCTTGCGGCAGGAGAGAGCTGGTATGAAGAACCGGAGAACGAGGCGGACAGATGTGGCGCTGAAAACCACCAGGAAGGAAACGATTCCGGAAACAGCGGCCGCAAAAAGAAAAAAGGTTCCTCCGGTTACTCCTACAGCGGCAGCTACGAGGATGAGCAGGAACTGCAGGCAATCTTTGAGAGAACCTTCGGCCCGGTAAAACGGGACAGGGGAGCCTTCCAGAAGAAGGTAGTGCACGCGCCTTCACAGCCCCGTCAATATAAACCCGGCAGACCGAAAAAAGAAGAATATCTTCTGGTAGACGGATACAATATTGTTTTTGCCTGGGAGGAATTGCGTGAGCTTGCGGAAGAAAATATCCATGCAGCCTGTGATAAGCTGAAAGATATTCTCAGCAACTACCAGGGATACCGGAAGTGTACGCTGATTCTGGTGTTCGATGCATATAAGGTGGAAGGCCACGCAGAAGAAGTGGTTCCTTATCATAATATTTATGTAGTATATACGAAGGAGGCCGAGACTGCAGATCAGTATATTGAGAAAACAGTCCACAGAATCGGCCGTGAACATCAGGTGACAGTAGCTACCTCCGACGGACTGGAACAGATCATTATTTTGGGACAGGGAGCGCACCGTCTCTCCGCGGCGGGATTAAAGAAAGAGATCGAGGATGCGGAGAGGGCAGGAAAACAGGAGTGGGCCCAGCGCCGCCAGAGCAGCCGGAGCTATCTCTTTGACGAGGTGGACGATGAGGTGGCTGACTACGTGGAGAGGATCCGGAGAGGAGAATCCTGAAAACCAGGATCTGCGAAATTTATTAGTAGCTCGGATCATGTACAATGACTGCGGAAACTCTTGACATTTGCAGAAATGTTTTGTATTATAATGATATCAAAAAGATATCAAAACATAACATCACATGTTAAGGAGGAGAGAGTTATGAAGGGAGTCAATGTAACGGAGGAAAAGAGGCTGAAAGCGGCTTCCGGTATGCTGATGCTGTTTGTGTCGCTGGTGATCATGTTTCTGGGGATTCCGGCGTACGTGCTGGGCGGCGTTTATATGAGCTGGGACGGGCCGGCGTCCGGTCTGGTGCTGGCAATTGCCATTGTTGCCGGAGTGGCTTTGAACTGCATTGGAATCATCATGCTTTGTGGATTGAAGATCATACACCCCAACGAGGCTCTTGTTCTTACTTTGTTTGGAAATTATTACGGAACCCTCTATGATGCCGGTTTTTACTGGGTAAATCCTTTCTGTACGGCCATCAATCCGACGGCCAAAAAACATGAAAATGGAGAACAGCCATCTACCGGCAAAACAAGTTCTATTAATATTAATATGAACCTGAATCAGAGCAGCGCGTCCAAAAAGGTTTCCCTTAAAACTATGACGCTGGATAACAAGAGACAGAAAGTAAACGATGCTCAGGGCAATCCGGTGGAAATCGGAACCATCGTGATCTGGAAGGTGAAAAACGCTACGAAGGCAGTTCTTAATGTGGAAGATTATACGGAATTCCTTTCTATCCAGTGCGATGCGATCACGAGAAATGCAGCAAGAAATTATCCCTATGACATGAATGAGGAATCAGATGAAAAGACATTGCGCGGCAGCAGCCAGGAAATCGCTGATATCATGCAGGCAGAGCTTCAGAATAAAGTTATGGAAGCCGGACTGGAAATTCTTGATGTAAGGATTACCCATCTTGCCTACGCTCCGGAAATTGCTTCTGCAATGCTGCAGAGACAGCAGGCGGCGGCGATTATCGATGCCCGGCAGAAAATTGTAGGAGGTGCGGTAAGTATGGTGGAAATGGCTCTCAATCAGCTTAGTGAAAACCAGATTGTGGAGCTGGACGAGGAACGCAAGGCAGCTATGGTGAGCAACCTTCTGGTGGTTCTCTGCGGAAATAAAGACGCACAGCCGATCGTCAACAGCGGTTCCATCTATTAAGGCGGGAAGGCGGCAGATAAGAAATCTGCCCGCGGCCCATGCAGGATAAAGATCAGAATACATAAAAGGAGGCAGAGCAATGGCGGATCCCAAGACAAAAGAAAAAGCGAAAAAACAGATCCCCCTGAGAGTTTCCGCCTCTCTTTATGCGGAACTGGCTCAGTGGGCGGAGGATGATTTCCGTTCTATCAATGGACAGATTGAATATCTTCTGACAGAGTGTGTCAGATATCGTAAAAAGTCCGGAAAGGACAAATTGCACAATATATAAGCGGCAGTATATCATAAGTTTTCACAAAAAAATAAGAATAAGAAGTTTACGTTTGATAAAAATTAGAAAAAATGGTAAAATATAGTTAAGAGAAAGACTCCTTGTTCCGGATTATCCTCCGGCAAGGAGTTTTCAATTAAAATCATACGGTATTATGTGAACTGATATTTTCTGGAAATTTTTAATGCTGTTTTTGAAATGTCTTGTCTGGATAACAGAAGTGTTTTTTAGGGGATATCAGAGCAGAGTGTATGGGAAAAAGAAAGGGTGTGAAAATATGTTTGAAACTGGAGAGTATATTGTGTATGGGAAGAATGGAATTTGTCAGGTGATGGGAGTCACCACCATGGACATGGAGGGAATCCCGAAAGACCGTCTGTATTATATCCTTCGTCCTGACGGTGAAACGGAGGGCACGATCTTTACCCCGGTAGACAATAAAAAAATGGTTATGCGCAGGCTTCTGACAAAAGAGGAGGCGGAGGAACTGATTGATGAAATTCCTGATATGGAGGTTCTTAGTATTGAAAATGAAAAACTCCGGGAAGAGGCCTATAAGGAATGCATCCGGAGCTGCCAGTGCCGGGAGCTTATGAAAATGATAAAGACTATACGCTTCAGGAAAAGAGACAGGCTTTCCAGAGGAAAGAAGATCACGGCGACAGATGAAAAGTATCTCAGGACAGCGGAGGAGAATCTGTACACAGAATTTTCGATGCTTTTGGATGTTCCCAAAAACAAAATGGAGGATTATATTCGAAGAAGAATCAAAGACGACATAAAAATATAAAAAATCGGAAAGAGATGTTCAGGGCATAAACGGAATCTAAAACCGTTTATGTCTGTTTTTTATTAGAGGACTTATTTTTTATGATTTTTCATCGAAAAAACTGTGAATATTGGTTGAAGATTAGGCCTTCAAAATTGTAAAATGCGGAAAAATGTGATAAAATAAAACATATAAAGCATAAAAATAATTATGCCGTAATTGGAGGCTGCTATGAGCTTATGTAAAATTTCTGGGGAAAACAGACGGAAATACATAGATGAAGCTCTCCGGAATAACCGGATGCTGTGTACTGTTGCGTCTCTGTTTTGTATTATTGTAGAAACCTTTAATGTGCTGCGTGTTCTGTTTCTTTCTGACAGCGGTCTGGGTACGGTGAATAACCGGATATATTTTGGATTTTATATTTTCCTTTTGATCTGTTCGATCGCATATCTCATTATCGGCAGGAGAGAAAATGGCAGACATATTTTGATGAACAGAGTCTGTCTTATATATGCAAGTATTGTGCTTTTGTGGAATACATGTCTGAACGTGTATGATATATGGGGATCTGATGAAATATATTCCAATATGGCAGCTACCATGCTCATTGCCTTTTCTGCGTTAGTTTCCATGGAACCAGTATACGGGCTGGTCAATATTTGGATCAACTATTTTGTTTTTATGCTGGCACCTCCTATTTATTTGTTTTCCGGAGAGGGATTCAACTATACTCTTACAGTACTGATGGCAAGCGTGATCTGTATTATCAGGTTCCGCCATTCATGCATAGAGCTGGATCAGAGCCAGCAGATCCAGGAAATCGGACAAAAATTAAATGAGAGACGGCTCTGGCTTACGCAGAAACAGTATGAGCTGATCAGCCAGAATGCAGGATTTATTACTTTTCAATGGGATTCAGAAAATGACAGAATCGTTTTCTCAAAAAATTGGAAAGAATGTTTTGACGGACCCTACGAAATTTTTCATTTTCATTCTTATATTAAAAATTCAAATTTGATAGATGAGGATCAGAAGGAAAAAATCGAAAGATGTATAGAAGATATAAAGAAGGGGATCAACTATCAGAACTTCGAGCTGCATCTTCCGGCCAAAGGTCGTAAGCCTCACTGGTTTAAGGTGCAGGTGGTACGCCAGGAAATGAATGATAAAGGCGGTATGCACGCGGTAGGATTTATGAACGATATTACGGAGGAGAAGGAGAGATTGCTCGATCTGGAAAAAAACGCGGCGCTGGACTCCTTTACCGGTCTTCTGAATAAGGTATCCATAGATCATTACGGGAAAAACTGGTTAAAAAATCTTTCTGCAAAAGGCCAGAAGCTGGCTATGATGATTCTTGACATGGACGACTTTAAAAATATCAATGACACCTATGGGCATCCATGCGGGGATTATGTGCTGAAGCAAGTAGCGGACCTGCTTTTGAGATATGCGCCAAAAGATGCTAAAGTAGGACGGCTTGGAGGAGATGAATTTATTGTTTTGCTGGAAACTTCAGATAGTACTGCACATATATATGAATATGCAGAAAAGGTTATACACAGTGTGACAGATATTCTTTGGGACGGACATAAGGTGCAGGCAAAGTGCAGCATAGGTTTTGCCGTCACATCAGAACCAGGATGGAGCTATGAAAAACTGTATAAATGCGCGGATGACGCTCTGTACACGGCAAAGAAGAATGGGAAGAACCGGGTTTGGGAGGCTGAAAACAGGAAATGAAAAACATTCCGAAAATGGAAATGATTTAAGTTGACAGAAAAAGGCGGATATTGTAATATTATCATATAACGCATAAAAATATTTATGTGTTAATGCGGATGAGCTATTGTAAGCTTTGTCGGAAATATACAGATACATACAGTTAACAGGGGCAAACCTATAGAAATATAGGGACGCAAAGTTAGAAGCCTTAAGCGAGTGATTTGAAAGATAAACGCAAGGTGGTTCGGCTGCAATTTATTCTTTAAAAGGGAAATTGCGGCCGTTTTTTATTTCTCAGAAAAGAACTCTAATTTGTTCTATACCAGAACATATGGAGGAATCATGACGAAAATAAGGGGTGAAAAAGCGGAATGAAGTGTGATAGAATCAGGGTTCTGATGTGCGGTTCGGATGTATTAAATACAAAAGGCGGCATTGCAGCGGTTGTTCAAAATTATTTAGATCCAGGTGTATGGGAGAATGTGAAAATACATTATGTTGCTACACATATGGACGGGTCTAATGTACAAAAGCTGAAAATTTACCATAAGGCTTTAAAGGAGATCGAAAAGATTTTAAAGTCCGGTGAAGCCGATGTTGCCCATCTGCATATGTCGGAAAGGGGAAGTGTATACCGTAAGATAAAAATTGCAAAGCTGTGCCATAAATATGGGGTGCCAGTTATTATCCATCATCATGGAGCGGATTTTTTTGAATCTATATATGCCATGAATGAAAAAGACAAAAAAGAACTGAAAAGCGTACTCAAAACAGTCGAAATGAATCTCGTGCTGAACAAAAGTTTCTATAGAAATTTGAAGAAGCTTGTGCCGGAAGCCCAAATTACTGTTTTACATAATGCAGTGAGAAGACTGCCCCGTTTTGCTGAAGCAGACAGAAAATATATTACTACTATGGGAAGATTAGGGGACAGAAAAGGAACCTTTGATTTATTGAAGGCGCTAAAGAACTTGGATAAAGAATTGGATCCGGCAATAAAGTTTTGTTTTTGCGGAGACGGCGAGATAGAAAAAGTACGGAACATTGTCGAGGACGATGGACTTGGAAATAGGGTCGCTTACATTGGGTGGATAAGCGGCGAAAAGAAGCTGGAGTTGCTTAGTAAGACTTTGATTCATGTTCTGCCTTCTTATAATGAAGGGCTTCCCATGAGTATTTTAGAAACTATGGAAATGGGGATACCTAATATAGCCTCGGACATTGACGGTATACCGGAGGTGATTAAGTCTGGAGAAAATGGCATACTGATAGAGGCAGGGGATATTAAGCAGCTTGAAGATGCGATACGCACGTTGGCGAACAATCCGGAATTATGCAAAAGCTATGGCGAAAAAGCAATGCGGACAATAAAAGAAGAATATAGTTTAGACAGGCATATTGAAAAACTGACTAAAATATATAAAGAGATTGTTTCAAGCGAAGCGAAAGGCGCAGGACGCTATGATTTTACAGAAGCTGGTAAGCCGGAAGGGGATGCTTTTTCAAAATCACAGCAAACTAAAAACATTTTTCGTGATCTGCCAAGACACAGAGGCAGGAATATTGTGATTGCCGTCTGTTTGCTGGTTGCAGTAGTGGGTGCCGTCATTGGTTCAAACTTAATTGTGAACAAGAATTTCGAAACGACTTTTTATCGTGTCTCATCACCCAAAATTTCAAACGATGTAAGAGTGGTTTTGCTGACAGATCTTCATAATCATGAATACGGAGAAGACAACTCTCAGCTTGTAGAGAAAATCGGCGCGCTTGAACCGGATATTATTGCGATGGCAGGAGACATGGTAGTAAACGATAATCCGGATACTTCTGTAGTGAGGGATTTGTGTAGCCAGTTGTTAGAGATTGCTCCGGTGTATTATAGTATGGGAAATCATGAGGGCGACATGATCTATAATTATAATATTCCGTTGGATACAGAGCTGAAAGAGTTAGGAGTTACAGTATTTTATAATGATTCTGTGGAAGTGAATGTAAATGGAAATCAGTTTCAGATCGGCGGAGTAGGGACAGCACCGGAAGATTTTGAAGAATATTCACAAGAATTTGTTAAAGAATTTGAAAAATCAGAAAATTTCAAACTGCTGCTCGCGCATTATCCTTCTTTGTTCTATGAATATCTGGCAGATACGGACTTTGATTTGGCTTTAGCTGGACATTTCCACGGCGGGCAGATTCAGCTTCCGGGAGTTGGGGGATTACTGGCGATACCGCTTGATTGGTTCCCTGAATATTGTAACGGCATGTTTAATCTGGAAGAAAGTGGAACGCTTATTGTCAGCCGTGGATTGGGCGATTCAGGTATAATTCCAAGAATCAATAACCAACCGGAGTTAGTAGTGGTTGATATCAGACGATACTAAAGGGGGCAAGAGTGAATGACATTAGTGCTTATATTATTGATACCCTGCATTTTAGGAGTTGCTGTTTTATACTGTTTTAAAAAACAAAAACGCGGACTTCAGGAAGTGCTGCATCTTTCCTGGAATTATTTCCTGTGCAACAAAATATTTATTATTCTTTTGGCTTGCTTTTATCTTTTCTTTTATGTGGCAGTGAGATTGCTAACTTTGCCTGCCGGTTCTTCGGCCGAGATTTATTTGAACTATGACGGTGCATCAAATGGTTTAAATCCTAATGAGACACGTTACAACCCGTCTGAAATTATAAGTGATGAGGTATTGGAGCTGGCAATCAGGGAAGGAAATCTGGAAGGGTTCACAGTGGATAGTTTGAGAAGATGTTTGGAGCTGGAGCCAGTAGATAATAGTACTGCCGTGATTACGCTGCCGGATGACGATACGACGGACATTAGCAGCAATTATTCTATACAGACAGGATACCGAATTAAATACGATGCTTCAAAAGCGGATTCCAAGATAGATGCACAGACGGTAGCAGATGTTGTGGCCGGGGCGTATAGTGACTATTTTACAAATACTTATTTGGATAAATATCCTCTTTTGGAAATCAGTGAGGAAGAATTAGGGGAAGTAGATACACTGGATTATTTAGATGCCTTAAATTATTTTGAGACAAAAAGTACAGAGCTTCAAAGGTATATGATTGAATATCAGTCAGAAAACGGAAGTTATCAGTCACCCACAACGGGAGAAACTTTTTATTCTCTACATGACAAGATCAATCACTTTATTGAAATTGGGTTAGAGAGATTTGAAGCGTATTTACTTGACAATGGTGTTTCGAAGGATAGTGACCAGTATATTAATAAGCTCGATTATGAGAATAAGATGTCTGAGATTGATTACCAAAAGGATTGGGCGGTATACGAGACGAATCTTGATGCAGTAGATATTTACCACAGAGAAATGGCCAGGGTTGTGTTAGTTCCAACAGAGGATGACGAAGAGGAATTTTATATGTCCAGAACCAGGATTGGTGTGGATTATCTGTCAGAAACGGCAGAGGATTCTTTGCAGTCGGCAACCAATACTATGCAGGAGATTAACACGAATGAATATGCTATAGAGCAGTTGGAAAATGAATCACCTACAGAGGCAGTATTTGCAAAAGCGGAAGAGATGTGTACTCAAATAAAAGACGAGATTGCTTCTTATGCTAAACAGTGTGATGAACTTATTTCAGAATATTTGGCCGAAAAGGAAAGCGGATATCTCGTTATAAATACCTTTAAGACTGGGATTTTTGAGAGACTAAAC
>DWVA01000160.1 GCA_019120475.1 Candidatus Blautia intestinipullorum
GCTTAACCGCCAGGTGGAGGAAGTTCTGTATCCCGCAATGGAGGACTTTGCCATTGATATCATGATCGGAAAGGGAGCCTCCGCCCGTTCTATACGGCTGGATCTGCCGCGTTTTACTCTTGTGGGGGCCACCACCAGAGCAGGTCTCCTTTCCGCGCCTCTGCGGGACCGCTTTGGCGTAATGCATCACCTTGAATTTTACAATCAAAAGGAACTGGAGACCATTATCCTCCGTTCCGCCCAGGTTCTGGAAGTGGAGATCGACAGACGCGGAGCCCAGGAAATTGCCAAGCGTTCCCGTGGAACGCCGCGGCTGGCTAACCGCCTTTTGAAGCGTGTGCGGGATTTTGCCCAGGTAAAATATGATGGAAAAATCACATATGAAGTGGCTGTTTTCGCTCTGAATCTCCTGGAAGTGGATCAATACGGCCTTGACAAAACCGACCGGAAGATCCTGAAAACTCTGATCGTAAACTTTCAGGGAGGTCCTGTTGGACTTGAGACTCTGGCTGCTGCCATCGGGGAAGATACAGGAACGCTGGAAGAAGTATATGAGCCGTATCTTCTGCAGAACGGATTCCTGAACCGTACTCCCAGAGGCAGGATGGCGTCGCCTCTGGCGTACAGTCATCTGGGCTTTGAGAAGAATTCCTAAAAAATTCTATACTTTTCTACAAATTTCGATTATAATAAGAAAAAGATGACTTTTTTACTGCGTCCCTTATATGAAAAACGGGTGCGGGAAATATACAGAAACACAGGAGGCTTTTTATGGCAGTCAAGAATACAGCACAGGTAGTGATCGGCGGAAAGATCATCACTTTGGGCGGCTATGAGTCTGAGGAATACTTTCAGAAGGTAGCATCCTATATGAACAATAAAATTGCGGAATTAAGTGAAATGCCCGGGTATTCCAGGCAGCCTATGGAAACCAAACATACGCTGCTCAGTCTGAATATTACAGACGACTATTTCAAGGCAAAAAAACAGGCTGAAATTTTTGAACAGGATCTTCAGCAGAAAGATCAGGAGATGTATGAACTGAAGCATGAGCTGATCTCTCTTCGCATGAAAATCGAAGAGGCGGAGAAAAAACAGCAGGAAGCTGTTCAGCAGCGTACAGTTCTGGAAGGAAAAGTTAAAGAGCTGGAACAGGAAGTAGATTCACTGTTAAAGTAAAGAAGAGAAGGGGATTGCTCAGGTGGTAGTCCCCTTTATCTGTTTAGACAAAAAGAGAGGGATTATGAAGAATAAAAGAAAACCGGAGCTTCTGGCCCCCGCCGGTTCCTATGAGGCTTTTGAAGCCGCTCTCGGCGCTGGAGCCGATGCCGTTTATGTGGGAGGACCCGATTTCGGAGCCAGGGCATATGCGAAGAATTTTACCCAGGAAGAATTGATTTCCGCTATACGTACTGCCCACCTCCACGGAAAAAAATTATATCTTACCGTTAACACACTCCTGAAGAACAGGGAACTTAAGGAACGTCTTTATCATTCTCTTCTTTCCTGTTATGAGGAGGGGCTGGACGCGGTGATCGTACAGGACTTTGGCGTACTGCGCTTTATCCGCCGGACTTTTCCGGATCTTCCTGTTCACGCCAGCACCCAGATGGCTGTTACCGGCCCGATGGGGATGCGCTTTTTGGAAAAACTGGGAGTTACCCGTGTGGTTCCCGCCAGAGAGCTTAGCCTTGAAGAACTCTTTGCCATGCATCAGGCAAGTCCCATTGAGATTGAAGCCTTTATTCACGGCGCGCTGTGCTATAGTATTTCCGGCCAGTGCCTTATGAGCAGTATCCTGGGCGGACGGAGCGGAAACCGCGGACGGTGCGCCCAGCCCTGCCGTCTTTCCTATCGTGTGAAAGATGAGAATAACCGGTGGGTAAAGGGAAAAAACATCTGTCCTTTAAGCCTGAAGGATATCTGCACTCTGGATCTTCTTCCGGAAATCCTGGACGCCGGCGTTATTTCCCTGAAGATCGAGGGACGGATGAAGCAGCCGGAATATACGGCCGGAGTTACGGGGATGTATCGGAAATATCTGGACATACTGGAAGATAAAAGGGAAAATTTTAAGGTTTCCGACGAAGACAGAAAATATCTTCTTGAAATTTTCAGCCGCGGCGGATCCTGCCAGGGATATTACCGGCAGCAGAACGGACCGTCTATGATGGCTTTTTCCAATGAAAAGAAAACCGGAAATGTTTCTTCCGGGTTAAAAAAAAGAAAAGAAAAAATTTACGGGAATTTAACCCTTTTTGCCGGATGTCCTGCTATACTGGAATTATCTTATTCCCCCCATGGATATCCCCGGAAAGGAAACAGCGGTGTTTCCGGACAAAACGACGGTCAGATTTCCGTTTCCGTATCTCTGGGAGAAGTTCAGCCTGCCAAAGAACGGCCGATGGAAGAATCACGGGTCCGCCGGCAGATGGAAAAACTGGGAAACACGGAATTCTGCTGGGATCGTCTGGACATTCAGATGGACAGAAATATTTTTATCCCAATCGGAACTCTCAACGAGCTCCGGCGGAATGCCTTTTCCACTCTGGAAGAGAAGATACAGGCATCATACCGGAGGAAACAGCCTGGGCTTCCTTCCTATGTTCCAGAAGAAAAAAAGCCTGTGCATCCGGAAGATCCTCAGAAATTCTATGTTTCCTGTGAGACCTTAAAACAGGCGTCCGCCCTTGCCGCCAGTCCTGGTCTGACCGGACTGTATCTTCCTTTTCATGTAATGAGGAACTGTATGGAGGAGGGGCTTTACAGACGTAAGGAGCTGTATCTTTCCACTCCGTATGTGACAAGGGGAAAATTCCCGGAAGAATTTCTGGCTCAGGCTGAATCCTGGCTGGAGATGGGTATGAAAGGCTTTCTTGTACGGAATCTGGAATCCTACGGAGCGCTGAAAGAACGGGGCCTGGCGGAAAAATGTGTGATTGATTTTCCTTTATATACCTGGAACAATGAAGCCGTTGCATTCTGGGATGATGAAGGCGTCCTGCGGACAACCATGCCTGTGGAACTGAACGAAAAGGAACTCCGGCACCGGAACAATTCCCGCAGCGAATTTCTGGTTTACGGATATCTGCCCCTGATGCAGTCTGCACAGTGCGTCAGAAAAAATCTTCTCCGCTGCGAAAAAAAAGAAAGCTACATGATCCTGAAAGACCGCTACGACAAGGAATTTCCCTCTGTCTGTGTCTGCGACCCATGGAAAACGGGAAATACAAAAGAAAAACAATATTGTTATAATATTCTATATAACAGTCTTCCATACGGGCTTTTGAAGGAACATCGGCAGGTAAAGGGACTGGGAGCCGGATCTATGCGCCTGATGTTTACGATGGAGTCCGCGGAGGAAGCCGCAAAGATTCTGGAGGAATTCACAGGCGTATATCTTTACGGAAAAGCGCCGTCTGAAAGAGTTTTTACGAAAGGACATTTTAAAAGAGGAGCCGAATAGGCATATGATCAATGTAATTGTTGAATTATCCAAATATCTTATTTTGACGCTGATGATCATTTATACTTTTCACTGCTTTTATACAGTGCGCCGGCAGGATGAGGAAGAAAAAAATGATCTGCTGAGGCAGCAGCTTATTTTGATCTTTTTTATGGATTTTACCGCCTTTCTTGTGATCTATCTGAAAACCTTTGATTTTCAGGTGATCCTGTTTTATATTGAAACGCTGGTATTTTTTGCGGCAGTGCAGATTTTGTACCGTGTCTTTTATAAAAAAGCGTCTCTTCTGCTTTTGAATAACATGTGCATGCTTCTGAGCATTGGATTTATCATGCTGTGCCGTCTTGATATTGATACCGCAACAAGGCAGCTTCTGATCGCTTCCGCGGCCAGCGGGATCGCTCTGATCATTCCGGTGATCATCCGAAAGCTGAAATTCCTGCGCAGGCTTACCTGGCTGTATGCCGGACTGGGAGTCCTGCTTCTTGCCGCGGTGTTCCTTCTTGCGCGGACAAGCTACGGAGCGAAACTGTCTCTTATGGGAATCCAGCCTTCTGAGGCCATAAAGATCACTTTTGTATTTTTCATGGCTTCGCTTTTATCCAGAGACACCAGCTTCCGGGCAGTCGTAAAGGCTACGGTGGTTGCGGCGCTCCATGTGGGAATACTGGTTCTTTCCCGCGATCTGGGAAGTGCGGTGATATTCTTTGCGGCTTATCTCATCATGGTTTATGTGGCAACGAAAAATGTGGGATATCTCGGGCTTGGCCTGGCCGGAGGAAGCGCGGCGTCTGTTGTCGCCTATTATCTGTTCGGACATGTCCGCCAGAGAGTAAGCGCGTGGAAAGATCCCATGGCGGTTTACCAGAACGAGGGCTACCAGATCGTACAGTCTCTTTTTGCCATTGGAACCGGCGGCTGGTTTGGAATGGGCTTATGTCAGGGATCTCCCGAATCCATCCCTGTGGTGAAAAATGATTTTATTTTCAGCGCTATCTGTGAAGAACTGGGCGGGATTTTTGCGATTTGCCTGATCCTCGTCTGTATGAGTTTCTTTCTGATGATCGTGAATATTGCGCTCAGAATCAAAAATCCGTTTTATAAGCTCATTGCTCTGGGCTTAGGCGCCGAGTACGCCTTCCAGGTATTTCTGACCATCGGAGGCGCTACAAAGTTTATCCCGATGACAGGCGTTACCCTTCCTCTTGTCAGCTATGGAGGAAGTTCCGTGATGAGTACGATACTGATGCTGGCTATTATCCAGGGACTGTATATTTTAAGAGAAGATGAGGACGAAGAATTTGAGAGACGAAGAAAAGAAGCTTTACAGCGAATCCGGGCTAGAGAGGAAGCGCGCAGATCAGGAGAAATCTAAACGGCGGCGGTCAAGGAACAGAGAATATACCTTTGTATCCGCTTTCTTTGTCGTTATATTTCTTGGGCTGATCGGATATCTGGTTTATTTTGACGCAGCGAAAAGCGAAACTTTTATCAACAGCCCGTACAACACAAGACAGGATACTTTTTCAGACCGCGTTGTACGCGGACAGATTGTCTCTTCAGACGGAGAAGTTCTTGCCAGAACAGACGTCTATGACGATGGCTCCGAAGAAAGAGTATACCCTTATTCCAATATTTTTGCCCATGTGATCGGATACGATACCAACGGAAAAAGCGGTTTGGAATCAGAAGCGAATTTCCAGCTTCTTACTTCCCATGAGTTTTTTCTCAACCAGATGAAAAACGAATTTTTAGGTGAAAAAAATATGGGAGATACCGTGGTATCTACTTTAAGAGCGGATCTGCAGACAGTTGCCTACAACGCTTTGGGAGACAGAAAAGGGGCTGTAGTGGCCCTGGAGCCTTCCACCGGAAAAATTCTTGCAATGGTAAGCAAGCCGGATTTCGATCCCAATACGCTTGCGGAAAACTGGGACTGGCTTGTAAGCGACGAAACGAACAGCAGCCTGCTGAACAGGGCTACCATGGGACAGTATCCCCCTGGTTCTACTTTTAAGATCGTTATGGCGCTGGATTATTACCGCCAGCATGGAAGCTTTGACGGATACAGTTATCTCTGTCAGGGAAGCGTAACGCTGGAAGATCATACGATTCAGTGTTACAATGGAAATGTTCACGGGCAGGAAGATTTTTATTCCGCGTTTGCCAATTCCTGCAACTGTGCCTTTGCGGAAATGGGAACGGAACTGGGAGGATCCTCGATCCTGAAAACAAGCGAGGATCTGCTCTTTAATAAAAGCCTTCCGCTGGATTCCTACCGGAAAAGCTCATTTACACTGAACGGAAAATCAGGAATCCCTTTGATCATGCAGACTTCGATCGGGCAGGGCAATACTCTTGTTTCGCCTATGCACATGGCTTTGATCACAAGCGCCATTGCCAACGGCGGGGTTCTCATGCAGCCTTATCTCATCGACCAGGTTGTCAACAACACCGGAGATGTTGTAAGCACTACGGAACCGGAAGCTTATAAAAGACTTATGACAAATAATGAAGCGGCCATGCTTGGCAAACTGATGGAAGGCGTTGTGGAACACGGAACCGCCACGGCTCTTTACGGACAGGGCTATACTGCCGCCGGCAAAACAGGTTCCGCCGAGTATGACGAGTATGGTTCAAGTCATTCCTGGTTTGTAGGATATTCCAACGTGGAAGACCCGGACATGGTTGTGGCCATTATTGTAGAAGGCGGCGGAACCGGAAGCGAGGCGGCCGTACCGATCGCTTCACAGTTGTTCAACGCTTATTATTACGGATAAGCAGGAACGTCTGAAGTAACGGTTGCCAGCTTGCGCAAAAAGAGTTATACTGTATTCAGTTCAGATTAATTCACACGCATTACAGGAGGAACGTGCATTATGATAGAAGCAACGAGCTGTGGCGGTGTGGTAATTTATCGTGGGAAGATACTGGCATTATATAAGTCTTACAAAAACCGGTATGAAGGCTGGGTATTGCCAAAGGGAACCGTAGAAAAAGGAGAGACCCACATACAGACCGCATTGCGGGAAGTCAGGGAGGAAGCGGATGTGAAGGCATCCATCGTAAAATATATTGGAAAAAGCCATTATAATTTCACGGTTCCGGAAGATATGGTCACAAAGGAAGTACATTGGTATCTGATGACGGCTGATAATTATCATAGCAGGCCCCAAAGGGAAGAATTCTTTGTCGATTCCGGATATTATAAATTTCATGAAATTTATCATCTTCTCCGTTTTTCCAACGAAAAGCAGATCGTGGAGAAGGCATATCAGGAATATCTGGAAATGAGAAGCCAGGGACTCTGGGGCCGGCAGCGCAGGGATTGATTCCTGAAAGACTGAAGGACTGCGTTTTTTGCGCAGTCCTGTTTAGATTTATCCAAAAAAGGGAATCCTTTTATTAAGCATCCCTCAGAAGAAGGAGCAGTGAGACAAAATGCTGAAATGGCATAAAAATTGTTTTGTCGGAAAGAATGTCCGAGACCTGGAACGCATTCAGGAGAAACTGGAAAACAGACGGCTGGTTCCCGGGATCTATCTTCTTGTTCTTTCCGAAAACCCCCGGAATATCATGGAACTGTTTCCCGCAGTTACTTTGCTCCAGCGTACCGCCGCCGATTTGTGTCCTGAAATCATCGGCATTGCCTTGGGGAAGGAGGAGGCGGTATCTCTTGCAGAAGAGATCATCAGACAGGTATATGAAGAAACAGGAGATGTTCAGGTAAAAGAATATTTGAAAAACAGGTGAAGGCATGTTACATATTTTATGGATGCTTGTAAAAATCATATTGATCACTCTGGGGATCATCCTGGGACTTATCGTTCTTTTTCTTTGTCTGCTTTTGTTCTGTCCCGTAAGATATAAGGTCCGGGCTTTAAAAACGCAGGGAAATCCGGGGAATACAGAGGCGCTGATCAAAGTAAACTGGTTATTCGGGGGAGTCAGCTTCCGTTATTTTATGAGCAGGACGCAAAAAGAACCGAACATCCGCTTATTCGGAATTCCGGTTCTTTCGCTTGCAAAGAAATGGAAGAAACGGGGAAAAAAGGGAAAAGCAGAAAAGAAAAGCACCGGAACTGTTCCTGAAAGAAGCATCCCCCAGGAGAGCGGAGAGAAGCAGAGCCAAGTCCGTCAAAGGCCGGTACCTGTCCGGAGTCAGGAAAGCGTCCGGACAGAATCCCGGGAAGAAAAAGCGCCCGGAACAGAAAAAAGAAAGAATAAAGGTATGCTTATTCTGGAAAAACTAAAAGGACTCCGGACATCATTTACGAATATTCTTCATTCATTAAAAAGAATTTCATTAACAATGGAAAGCATTTATGATAAAATAAATTACTGGAAACGGTTTATGGAGGATCCGAGGGTACAGGCAGCCCTTACGCTTGCAAAAAAGGAACTGCTAAAGCTTTTCAGGCATATTTTCCCCAAAAAGATAAAGGGCCGCGTCATCTTCGGAAGCGAAGATCCTTCTGTGACAGGAGCTGTTCTTGCCGTGTTGGGGATCACAGTTCCCCTGCACCAAAACAGGGTAGTTATCCAGCCTGTTTTTGAAAACAGGAACCTACTGGAAGGAAATATAAGTCTCCAGGGAAGAGTCTACGGAATCCTCCCTCTGGTTATTTTTATAAAACTTTATTTTGACAAAAATATAAAATATATCGTCTACCGATGGAAGAACAAGGAGGTTTGAGCATGGCAAACGAAAACAATTTCAAGGATACGGTAAATTCTCTTTTTAAAGGACTGGATGCCTTTATTTCGGCGAAGACTGTTGTAGGAGAGGCAATTCATGTAGGGGATACGATTATTCTTCCTCTGGTGGATGTAACCTTTGGCGTAGGAGCGGGAGCTTTTGAAGGAGAAAAGAAAAATAACGGGGCAGGCGGAATGACGGGAAAGATGACTCCCAGCGCTGTCCTTGTGATCCAGAACGGCACAACGAAGCTGGTAAATATCAAAAACCAGGATGGTCTTACGAAAGTACTGGATATGGTTCCGGACTTTGTAGACAGATTTGCTTCCGGTTTTGGAAAAGATTCTTCCGAGACAACCGGCACAGAATTGTAAATCTTTAGAGACCGGCAGGCTCCATATTCTTCCTGCCGGTCTCTTTATATGCGTATCGTCTTATAAGTCATATCTGATCGATAATCTCAGCGGCTTTTTGCGCTCTTTCAATAATATAACGGATCTCCGGGCTGATTTTTGACGGGTCATCTATGGAGAAGGGCTTATTATCCAGAAAAGAATTTGACAATTCATAGACGTAATATTCATCGTTTTTCTGTTCTTCCGCAATGATCTCGCCTTTATTTCTCATTTCTTTCGTGTTTTTTTCTTTTCCGACACTCATTTCCGACAGCGTTTCCAGCATAATGCAGAAATGCTCCTCGTCCCAGGCTGACAGATACATACATTTACAAAGACCTTTGGTGAAAAAAGGATAGCTGCAGTAGCAGTCGGTTAATTCTTTAAAACGGGTTCTGTGGCCGGAATTTTCAAACATTTTTTCATCATCCAGCGCACGAAAACATTTATCTTTCCATTTCATAATACCCCTCCTGTATGCTCAGATTCTTTCGTGTTCGTGTTTTTATAAATTATAGTTCAATAGCTCCATTATCTCAATAGAATTTCTGCTTCTTTTTTTATAAAAAGACATTTTTTTAAATCCGGTATTGCAGAAAAGAAATCCGGCATAGAATAATACAGACAAAAGAGAAGAGGACTGAGAATGTGGGGAGACTTTTAGGATTAATACTTTTTTGTATCGGGATCGGCATGGTGATCGGAATGTTGATTGCGGAAAACGTAGTCATTGTAATTGTTTCCAGTCTATGCCTTATGTGCGGATATCATATTTTCTGTAAATAGCCAGATCAGGCGTGTGCATGGATGACCGACAGTTTTCCAAAATCTGCGTAAGCTTAAGGATTTTGGATATTGACTTCTGGAACTCTATATGATATCATTTTCCAATAAAAATAATAAGTGATTTTTGCTTGCCGCCGGGGAGCTTTTAGCGTTGATTTCGTATCGATAGGCCAATGAAGATACGAAATTGGCGCTTATTTTTTTGCGTGAACAGACATTAACGCTAACGTTATCTCTTGTACGGCTGCAAATTTTACTGTGAAAGGAGCATAATGACATGAAAAAATATGTCTATCTATTCCATGAAGGCAACGCCTCCATGCGGGAACTGCTGGGAGGCAAAGGGGCAAACCTTGCAGAGATGACCAACATCGGCCTTCCTGTACCGCAGGGATTTACCGTTACAACGGAAGCCTGCACGCAATATTATGAGGATGGGCGCAGGATCAATGATGAGATCAAAGGCCAGATTATGGAGTACATCGGTAAAATGGAGGAAATCACCGGAAAAAAATTCGGCGACAAAGAGAATCCTCTGCTGGTTTCTGTGCGCTCCGGCGCCCGTGCCTCCATGCCCGGTATGATGGATACCATCCTCAACCTTGGTCTTAATGAGGAAGTTGTGAACGTAATCTCTGCAAAATCCGGCAATCCCCGCTGGGCGTGGGACTGTTACCGCCGCTTTATTCAGATGTTCTCTGATGTGGTGATGGGTGTCGGAAAAAAATATTTTGAAAAACTGATCGACATTCTCAAAGAACAAAAAGGCGTAACTTTTGATGTGGAATTGACCGCCGACGATTTACATACATTGGCAGACCAGTTCAAAGCAGAATATAAAGCGCAGATTGGAAAGGATTTCTCTGATGACCCGAAGGAGCAGCTTTTTGAAGCCATTGAAGCAGTATTCCGTTCCTGGGATAACCCCCGTGCCAACATCTACCGTATGGATCACGATATTCCTTATTCTTGGGGTACTGCAGTCAATGTACAGATGATGGCTTTCGGCAACATGGGCGATACCTCCGGCACCGGCGTAGCCTTTACCCGCAATCCTGCCACTGGTGAAAAAGGGCTGATGGGCGAATTTTTGATGAATGCACAGGGCGAAGATGTGGTGGCCGGCGTGCGTACACCCATGCCGATTGAAAAAATGAAAGAAATTCTCCCGGAAGTGTACGAGGAATTTCTCGGTATCTGCACAACGCTTGAAAACCACTATCGTGATATGCAGGACATGGAGTTTACCATCGAAGATAAAAAATTGTATATGCTCCAGACCCGCAATGGAAAACGTACGGCTGCTGCCGCAATCAAAATTGCCTGTGACCTGATTGACGAGGGTATGATTTCCGAAGAAGAAGCTCTTATGCAGATTGATGCTAAATCTCTTGATATGCTGCTGCATCCGGGTTTTGATGCCGATGCTCTGGGAAAGGCTGTTCCAATCGGCAAGGGAATTGCCGCTTCTCCGGGAGCCGCCGCAGGCAAGATTGTGTTCCATGCTGAGGACGCTGCTGAACTTGGGAAACAGGGCGAAAAAGTGGTATTGGTGCGTTTGGAAACCTCGCCGGAGGATATCGAGGGTATGAAGTATTCACAGGGTATTTTGACCGTGCGCGGCGGGCAGACCTCTCATGCGGCCATTGTTGCCCGCGGTATGGGAACCTGCTGCGTGTCCGGCTGTGAGGATATCAGAATGGACGAGGACAACAAGCAGTTTGAACTTGGCGGCAAAACGTTCCACGAGGGCGACGCGATTTCTCTGGACGGTTCCACAGGCAATATCTACGACACCTTGATTCCTACTGTTCCGGCAGATGTAAGCGGTGGCTATTTCGGCAGAATTATGGAACTTGCCGATAAGTATAAATCTATGGCGGTGCGTACCAATGCTGATACCCCGAAAGACGCTGTGCAAGCGGTTAATTTCGGAGCAGAAGGCATTGGACTTTGCCGGACGGAGCATATGTTCTTCGAACCGGATCGTATCGGCGCTTTCCGGGAGATGATCTGTGCAGAAACTGCGGAGGAGCGCAAGATTGCGCTGGATAAAATTGAGCCTATGCAGCAGGCAGATTTTGAGGGGCTGTTTGAGGCGCTGGGTGGACATCCGGTCACAATCCGTTTCCTTGACCCGCCGCTCCATGAATTTGTTCCCACGTCTGAAGCCGATATTGAAGAATTGGCCAAAGCACAGGGCAAATCCGTTGAGTACATTAAACAAGTGATCGCCGGGCTGCATGAGTTCAACCCCATGATGGGACATCGCGGCTGCCGTCTGAGCGTTACTTATCCGGAAATCGCCGCTATGCAGACAAGAGCGATCATCAAAGCGGCTCTTTCCGTGAAAGCAAAACACCCGGATTGGAATATCAGGCCGGAAATCATGATCCCTCTGGTCGGCGAGATCAAAGAGTTCCGGTTTGTAAAAAATATTGTTGTTTCCACTGCCGATGAGGAAATCAAATCGGCGGGCAGCGATCTGCAGTATGAAGTGGGCACCATGATCGAGATTCCCCGGGCGGCCCTCACTGCAGATGAAATTGCGAAAGAGGCGGATTTCTTCTGCTTCGGCACCAACGATCTGACCCAGATGACCTTCGGCTTC
>DWVA01000018.1 GCA_019120475.1 Candidatus Blautia intestinipullorum
GAAAGATAAAATGAATTTTCCTTTGAAAATGAATGTGGATGCTAGAGGAAGTTTTACAGAACTTTTGAAAACTGCGAAATGTGGTCAATTTTCTGTGAACATTAGCCGCCCGGGGATAACAAAAGGTCAGCATTGGCACCACAGTAAATGGGAACTTTTTATCGTAGTAAGCGGACACGGACTGATTCAGGAGAGAAAGATTGGAACAGATGAAAATGGACGAGAATTCCCCATAAGAGAATTTGAAGTATCAGGGGAGAAGATAGAAGCAGTTCATATGCTGCCGGGATATACTCATAACATAATCAATCTTTCAGATACAGAAAATCTAGTGACACTAATGTGGGCAAATGAACAGTTTGATGCAGAATATCCGGATACGTTTTTTGAGCCGGTATAGGGAGGGACATTAAAATGACAGAAATTAAAACTGGTTATTCGGATATAAGATTTAAAGATAACGGGAAGTTAAAACTGCTTATCATCGTTGGGACCCGCCCGGAAATTATTCGTCTGGCAGCTGTGATCAATAAATGCCGGAAGTATTTCGATGTTATCCTTGCTCATACAGGGCAGAACTATGATTATAATCTGAACGGTATCTTTTTTGAAAACTTAAAGGTTGAAAGTCCGGAAGTATATATGGATGCTGTGGGTGATGACTTGGGAGCAACAATCGGAAATATCATTAACTGTTCCTATAAGTTAATGAGTCAGATTAAACCGGAAGCATTGCTGATTTTAGGGGATACGAACTCTTGTTTGTCAGCTATTGCCGCTAAGCGTCTGCATATCCCGATTTTCCATATGGAAGCAGGAAACCGCTGCAAGGATGAGTGTTTGCCAGAAGAGACAAACCGCCGGATTGTTGATATTATTTCTGATGTGAATCTGGCTTACAGTGAACATGCCAGAAAATATTTACACGAGTGCGGATTGCCGAAAGAACGTGTCTATGTGACAGGTTCTCCGATGGCAGAAGTCTTACATCAGAATTTGACGGAAATTAAAAAGTCAGATATTTTAAACAAATTGGGTCTGGAACCACAAAAATACATCTTGCTTTCTGCCCATAGGGAGGAAAACATTGATACAGACGAGAACTTCATTTCCCTGTTTACGGCAATTAACAAAGTGGCAGAAAAATACAATATGCCAATTTTATATTCCTGCCACCCGCGTTCAAGAAATCGTCTGGTTGCATCCGGATTTAAATTGGATGAACGAGTGATTCAGCATGAACCACTTGGATTTCATGATTATAATCACTTGCAGATGAATGCTTTTGCAGTAGTGTCTGACTCAGGAACATTACCGGAGGAAAGTAGCTTTTTTACGAGCATAGGGCATCCGTTTCCAGCAGTTTGTATTCGTACTTCCACAGAAAGACCAGAGGCACTTGATAAGGCGTGCTTTGTGCTGGCTGGCATTGATGAGAGATCGTTATTACAGGCAGTTGATATTGCGGTACAGATGAATATAAATGGGGACTTTGGCGTTCCGGTGCCGGATTATGTCGAAGAAAACGTCAGTACAAAGGTGGTTAAGATTATCCAGAGTTACAAGGGAATTGTTGATAAAATGGTATGGAGAAAGGTAGTTTAGTAGCATAGGAGAAGGTAGGGAGGAACGAGGAGATATGCCTCTTTGCACCATTTCAGAAAGGAGGCGTATCTATGACAGGTACAAACAGAGACTATGAAGAAAAGTCTGTAAATAAGATTCTTCTATGATAAGAAATGGGTGAAAGTCTTGAATGCAGAGCTTTTCACCCTTGTTTGTGTAACAGCAGAATAACGGGAGTATCCCAAAGTTTGTGTAAACCTCCAAACTGATGTAAGATAGACGATGGTGTCAATAGTTTTCCGCAAAATCAAAATCCTGCCGTTTGACAGCCGGTAGTCAACCGGCTATGATATCAGACAGCAGATCCTCTTCTGGTTTGAAAAGATGATCCATATTTATGTAGCGTCTGGTTCCCCAACTGGTTGCTGCTACATGACGCAATCTGGCACATACGAGCATCAAGGCGCTCTGGCCATTAGGAAAAGCGCCGAGCGCTTTTGTCCTGCGTTTGATCTCACGGTTAAGCCGTTCAATGGTATTATTAGTCCGAATCCGGGTCCAATGCTGTGTAGGGAAATGCATATAGGTCAAGGTTTCTTCGATTCCGTCTTCTACCTTTTTGGCAGCTTTGGCAAGCTTCATGGCTCGAAGTTTATCTGCTACATGGATTGCTTTTTCACGGGTAGCTTCCGTGCTCTCCTGCGCGTGGATCGCCTTGAGCATAAGTACTACCGTTTTCATCTTGTTACAGGGTGTAACAGAAAATATACTTCTGTAAAAATGAACTGTACAGCGCTGATATCTGGTATTCGAAAAGACTTCCGGAATGGTTTCAAGCATGCCGGGATTCTTATCGCCAATGATCAAACGTACACCAGTAAGCCCACGTTCTTTCAGCCATACGAAGAAAGAACGCCAGCTTTCACGATCCTCTTTCATCCCTTCCGCAGCGCCAAGGATTTCCCGGCAGCCATCCTGGCTAACGCCAATGGCAACGAGGATGGAAACATTCTGAATTTCGCCGCCTCAACTACGTTTCAGGTAAACACCATCTACGTAAACATAGGGATAGTCCCCGGAAACCAGATACATCTCAATAAGAGTTGATTCCCTACGACGATATCTTTCGATAATGGCAGTCTCGAAAGGAATCCCTTTCAGTTTAGGAATCTTCAGTTCCACTTCCCCCGTGGTAGTGTGGAGATTTCGCTTATAGTGACCGGAACGATATCCCTGGCGGTCAGAGGAGCGCTCATACTTTTCAGCGTTGACTAATTCGTCGGCTTCCTTATCCA
>DWVA01000019.1 GCA_019120475.1 Candidatus Blautia intestinipullorum
CCAAAAGACCGGGTGGGAATTTTTCAGCGGATGGCTCTCCAATGCGCCGACAGGTTTTGTCGGCCTGCTCATCCTTACGGTATGGCAGTTATCCGGATATATGATGATCGTATATATCGCACAGATCCAGCAGATTCCGGAATCTGTCAAAGAAGCCGCCAGAATTGACGGGGCAGACGGCTGGGCTATGTTAAAAAGCATTATACTTCCTTTGATGATGCCGGCATTTACAATCGGACTTTTCCTTTCAATCTCGAGTTCATTTAAAATGTTCGATCAGAACCTGGCTCTCACACAGGGCGGACCGTATAAGTCTACAGAGATGATTGCATTAAATATTTATAATTCTGCTTTTGGAGCTAATGAATTCGGCTTCGCACAGGCAAAGGCTATCATTTTCCTGATCGTAGTCGCAGCCATCGGAATTACACAGCTGGTAATAACAAAACGTAAGGAGGTTGAGATGTAATGGGAAAAGCAAAAAATCCCGGCATACATAAAAGAAAAATGCTGAACCGAATCTGCTTTACCGTAATCGGAATCATATTAGGGTGTATCTTTCTTTTTCCTATTTATATCCTGATCCTCAATTCCTTTAAAAATACAAAAGGAATATTCACAGATGTACTGGGATTCCCGAATGATACTACCTTTACGCTGGAAAATTACCCTAATGCGTTTGATGCGCTGGAATACTTACGCTCATTCCTGAATTCTTTCCTGATCACAGTGATCGCCTCGCTGCTGATCCTGCTGATCTCAGCTATGGCTGCATGGGTTCTTGTACGTTACAAAACCCGGACAAGCAGAGTCATCTTTCTTCTGTTTGCCGCGGCAATGCTGATCCCTTTCCAGTGCGTCATGCTTCCGCTCGTCGGATTTGCCAGTCGTATTAACCTGATGAATCCGCCAGGACTGATTTTTATGTACATGGGGTTTGGAACGAGCATGTCTATTGTCATGTTCCACGGATTTATAAAAAACATCCCGGAAGAGCTTGAAGAGGCAGCCACAATCGACGGCTGCGGAGGATTCCGGCTGTTCTTTACCATTGTCGTACCCCTGATGCGTACGATCCTGATCACTGTAGAAGTTTTAAATGTAATGTGGATATGGAATGATTATCTTCTTCCTTCGCTTATCATAAACAGACCCGGATGGCAGACACTTCCCCTCAAGACATATCTTTTCTTCGGACAGTTTGCCAAAAGATGGGATCTCGCCTCCGCGGGCCTGATCATGTGTATCGTTCCGATCATCATCTTCTATCTGCTGTGTCAGAAGTATATCGTAAGAGGCATTACAGACGGTGCCATTAAATAATCTTTATTTATTAGAAAGGGAACTATTATGACAGAATGGTGGAAAAATGCCGTTGTATATCAAATTTATCCCAAAAGTTTTAAAGACAGCAACGGAGATGGTATCGGAGATTTAGACGGGATCACCGAAAAACTTGATTACCTGAACGATCTTGGAGTTAATGTAATATGGATTAATCCCATATACTGCTCGCCTATGGCGGACAACGGATATGACATTTCCGATTACTACAGAGTCAATCCTATCTTCGGATGCAATGAAGATATGGAACGTTTATTGGCGGAAGCCGGAAAAAGAAATATAAAAATACTCCTTGATCTTGTTGTAAATCACTGTTCAGATGAACATCCGTGGTTTCAGAAGGCGGTAGCCGATCCCGATTGCGAAGAAGCAGGCTATTTCTATTTTAAAACGACCAGTGACGGGAAAGCTCCAAATAACTGGCGTTCCAATTTTGGCGGTTCTGTCTGGAGCCAGCTCCCGGATCAGAGATGGTACTATCATACTTTTTCCTCCAAACAGCCGGATCTGAACTGGGAGAACCCTAAACTGAGAGAAAAAATATATGACATGATAAACTGGTGGCTGGATAAAGGCGTAGCGGGTTTTAGAATTGACGCGATCACTTTCATAAAAAAAGATCTTACCTTTGCGTCAAGGGAAACCGGGGACGGACATTTGTATCCGATAGAAAATCTCACGGACTATCCCGGAATAGACGCTTTCTTATCTGAACTAAAGGAGAAAACATTCAGCAGATATGACTGCATGACAGTGGCGGAAGCGCCCGGAGTAGGAGAGAAAACTTTTCGTTCCTACGCCGGAAAAGACGGATTCTTTTCCATGATCTTCGATTTTAACTGGGAAAATATGGAGGGCGAGACTGATAAGTCCGATACCGCCGCCGTAGACCGCTGGAAGGATAAAATCTTCCAAAGCCAGAAATTCACTTATAAGAACGGATGGTCCGGAGTCTTTCTTGAAAACCATGACCAGTCCCGCTGCGCAAATAAATTTCTTGAGGAAAAGTGCCGGAACTATTCCAGTATAACTGCACTGGCTGTTTTATACTTTTTCTTATATGGAACTCCTTTTATCTATCAGGGACAGGAAATCGGCATGAGGAACGCACTCTGGAAAAATATTGATGAAATGGATGACTTGAGAGCGAAAGGAATGTATTATGAGGCGATAGAGAGAAATGATGATCCGGACAAAGTGTTAAAATATTTCGAAGAACTGGGGCGGGATAACGCAAGGACCCCCATGCAGTGGAATGATAATGCAAACGCGGGATTTACAGAGGGAACTCCCTGGATGAAAGTCAACGAAAACTATCCGGCGATCAATGTAGCTGAGCAGGAGCAGAATCCTTCATCCATACTTTCTTTCTATAAAAAGGTGACGCGTCTTCGCCGCGATCCGAAATACCGGGAAACATTCGCAGAGGGAAGTTTTTCGCCTCTGTATGAAAACATTCCTGCACTGATCGCTTATACGAGAAAAAGAGATGTACAGACTATAACCGTAATCGTAAATTTCAAAAATGAATGCCAGGCTATACCTTCTGTCAACGGCAAATGCATTTTGAACAATAACGACAGCCTTTTAACAAAAGAAAACCGGCTGCTTCTGCAGCCGTATCAGGCAATAGTCTTTGCCGACTAAAACATCCCCCGGAACAAGATGACTCCTTGTTTCCCGGGGGAATCCTTTTATTTCCATTTATTCGATTCCCAGCGTCGCCATCATGACAGCCTTAATAGTATGCATCCGGTTCTCCGCCTCATCAAACACTTTCGACTGTTCGGATTCGAACACCTCGTCCGTCACTTCCATATCCTCTATATTAAAGCGTTCGCCCATTTCTTTTCCGATCTTTGTCTTCAGATCGTGGAATGCAGGCAGGCAGTGCAGGAAGATCGCGCTGTCTTTCGCGTTTGCCATCACTTCTTTTGTCACTTTATATGGAGAGAGCTCTTTGATCCTCTTCTCCCATACCTCGTCCGGCTCTCCCATGGATACCCACACGTCTGTATAGATGACGTCGGCGTCCTTTGTTCCCGCTTTCACGTCAGACGTCAGCGTGATCGTAGCGCCGGATTCCTTTGCATACTCCTGACACTGTGCGACAAGCTCCGCATTCGGGAAATAGTCCTCTGTCGTACATGCCACGAAGTCAAGCCCCAGTTTAGAGCATGCGACCATTAGGGAATTGCCCATGTTGTAGCGTGCGTCTCCCATGTAGACCAGTTTCAGATCTTTCAGGGTGCCGAAATTCTCGCGGATGGTCAGCATATCGGCAAGCATCTGAGTCGGATGATATTCATTTGTCAGTCCGTTCCATACCGGCACCCCTGCATATTTTGCCAGTTCTTCTACAATCTCCTGTCCGAAGCCGCGGTACTCGATTCCGTCAAACATCCTGCCAAGCACGCGTGCCGTATCCTCGATGCTCTCCTTCTTGCCCATCTGGGAACCGGTGGGTCCGAGATAAGTCGTACCCATACCCATGTCATGAGCCGCCACTTCAAATGCACAGCGGGTCCTTGTGCTGTCTTTCTCAAAAAGCA
>DWVA01000161.1 GCA_019120475.1 Candidatus Blautia intestinipullorum
GATAAGAGGCGATGGCTCCGCCATTTAAAAGAAAGGTGATCCTGCCGATCTCATCTCCCTTTTTCACCGGAGCTGTAAGCTTTTTTTTCAGAGTTACCCTGCATTGGATCTTTTCATCATCCCGAAGGAGAAGCTTTTGTTTTCTGACGTTGTCCGAAACAGCGACAATGCCCTGGACAGAAGCGCTTTTTTCTGTGCTTTCCTTGTCAGGAATCCCGTTTTCCACCAAAATTTCAGGAAGCTCCGGCTCCTGGAAAAAGGTTCTGTACTCATAATTCTGATCCCCGTAATTCAAAAGAGTCATCGTATCTTTCCATTTATAGCTTTTATTATTTGGCCAGCCGCAGCCCAAAAGAGAAATAACGAAAGTTTTTCCGCCTTTTTGACAAGCGCATACATAACAGTAGCCTGCATCGGCGGTAAATCCTGTTTTTCCTGACAGCACGCCGTCTGTCATATCAAGAAAAGCATTTGCGTTGCGGACTGTAAACGTGCGTTTTTTGCTGAGATCTGAAAAAGTATGCTCTCTTGTCTGTGTGATTTTCAGAAACGTCGGGCTTTTAATCGCATAGCGCATGATCAGCGCCAGATCTCTTGCTGTGGTATGATGGGTTCCCCCATCGTCTTCAGCGTCAAGTCCGTTGGGAGTTACAAAGTGAGTGTCCGTACAGCCGATCTCTTCCGCCTTTTTATTCATCATTTCGGCAAAGCCCTCCACAGATCCGCCAATATGTTCCGCAATGGCAACTGCCGTATCATTATGGCTTTGGAGCATCAGAGAATACAGGAGATCCTCCAGATAGTACTGCTCTCCTTCTCTCATATTCAACTGGACATCCGGCTGGGAAGCCGCTCTTGCGGAAACCGTTACATAGTCGTCTCCCGCTCCTTTTTCCAATGCCAGTATACAGGTCAGCACTTTTGTGGTACTTGCGTTTGCGCGGGGTGTTTCTCCGTCTTTCTCGTATAGGACTCTTCCGGAATCTCCGTCCATGAGAACAGCGGACAGAGCGTACAGACTTTCCGGACTGCTCCCTTCTTTTGAAGCATCAGTTTCCATATGTATCTGATCTTTGTTTCCTGTTCCGGTTTTTTCAGGCACGATCTGTTTCATATGGTCAAAACTTTCTGCCGGTACTGCCGCGCATATGAAGAAAAAGACAGATACCAGCAGAAATATCAACGCAGTCCATTTGAATTTCATAGTCCACCTCTTTCCGGTTCTATAGGACTATTTTATGCGGACCTGTCCGTTTTATTCCCTGCTGTTTTCTGTCTTTTCTGATTTTTATCCGTTATAGGTATGATACCAGCGCGAGGACAATGGCAGTTCTTCTTTAGAAAGAAGATACAGTTCCTCCAGATATGCCGGCGATTCTTTCACAGCCTGGTCAAAAAGATCATGAAGTTTTCTCACAGGCACTTCGCTTCCCGGAACCGGATCCTTTCTCATAAAATGATCCATGGCGGAGGCAGACAGCTTTTTCCCTCCGATTCCTGTAAATATGCGGAGAAAAAAGCGCCGTTTTCCACGGTTGTCATATACCATAAGATTTGTAAGAAATTTCATCATGCGGAGAGAGAAAAAAATATCTTTGATCTTTATCTGCGGAAATACCCGGTGGATCACTCTTGCATAGGAGATCCTGGGAACAATGCAGTCAGAAGGATAAAAATGATGAGGATCACGATTCGTTTCCAGCATCAGGGTTCTGTCCAGTTCTTTTTCCAGAAGCGTATGAGAGATCACCTTTTTTTCGGCCATTTCATCCACATATGGATGGCAGGCGCTGTCAAGAAGATAATGACATCCAAATCCCAGAAGGTAGGCCAGAAGCTTCTCGTCCCCTCTTTCCCTTACCCGGCTCATTCCCCGCAAGAAAAAAGGGGCGGCGGGATTGTGATGCATTTCCACCCCGGCTCCGTTTACCGCCGGCTTCAGCAGATGATAAAACAAAATGTCGGGGCCGTGAAGTCCTATCCGATACAGGTCTCCGTTTTTTCGTATCACTTTTTTCATCTCATCAGAAAGCTGTCTGTATATTTTTTTTCCAAACAGATCATGCGTATATGTGGTGGGCATTTCTTCCATATCCTTTCTGTCGTTTATATGCGGCCGGCCAGCCGCCGTATTTTACGGGCGACTTTGTCAGACATCCAGTTTCAGTTGGATCTCTTCTTCCGCCTCTGCCTTAAAGTCCTCCATCTGAACCGGATCCAGGACCGGAAGCTCGTCCAGTCCCTGAACGCCGAAAGTCCGAAGAAACTCTTCTGTTGTGCCAAAGAGGATCGGTCTGCCAGGAGCGTCCAGCCTTCCCAGTTCCCGCACCAGGTCGTATTCAACAAGCTTGTTTATGGCATGATCGCATTTTACTCCCCGGATCTTTTCAATCTCAGCCTTTGTTACCGGCTGTTTATAAGCAATGATCGAAAGCGTTTCCAGCATAACGTCCGTAAGAACAGGCTTCTGGGGATGCATGGCGATCTGGATCAGATTGCTGTAATATTCTTTCTTCGTACACATCTGATAGGACTGTTCCAGTTCAATGATCTGGATGCCTCTGCCTTCTTCCTGATAGCTGTCCATCAGATGGTGGATCAGTTTTCGTGTAGTTTCTTTATCCTGGCCGATTGCCTCCGCGATCTGTGAAAGCTCCACAGATTCGCCGAGGGCAAAGAGAATTGCCTCTATCGCGGCCTCTGCTTTTTTTATTTCCATTTAAGCCCTCATTCCTGCCTATTCGTCGGCAAACTCTGTAAGATGCTTCCAGGTTTTCGGATCTGTTGTCACTTCTATCTGGATATCGTCGAACAAAGCTTCCTGTTCTACATGAATATATCCCATTTTCATCAGCTCCAGAATGGACAGAAAGGTTACAACGATCTGCGTTCTGGAAGGCTGTCCTTCAAGAAGCTGCCGGAAACTGAAGCGGCGGTGGGAGGAAGCATAGGATTTCATTTCCACCATTTTATCGGAAAGGCTGACTTCTTCCTTCTCGATCGTTCCGAATTTGCTTCGGATGGGATCGATTTTTTCTTCCTGTTTTTTCAGTATGGACTGGTAGATTTTATTGAGACGCTCCAAAGTAACTGAGGAAAGCAGCTCTTTCGGATCCACCGGTTCCCGGTATTTCAGGACTTCATCCGGAATCGTCGGTTTTTTGTAAAAAACTCCGTCCGCGTCGTCCATACGGTCTTTCAGTTCATAGGACATAAACT